>NZ_JAMXSJ010000019.1:0-74510 GCF_024124725.1 Halomonas sp. Ps84H-12
TCGACTGGCCGCCGGAGAAGATCCTGGCGCTCTATCGCAAGCGGGGCAGCGCCGAAGCCCATATGGGCGAGGTGAAGTCGGCACTCGACGTGCACCTCTCGTCGACGGATCGCGGCGCCTCCACCGTTCAGGACGTGATGGCCCGCAACGAGGTGAGCCTGCTGCTCAGCCTCTACGCCTACCAGGTCCTGCATGGCCTGCGCTGCCTGCTGGAGCGGCAAACCCGACAAGGCTGGAGTCTGAGTCGGATGCGCGAGCAGGTGCTGAAGGTGGCCGCCACGCTGAGGCTGCACGCTCGGCGAATCACGGTTCATCTCGGAGCCGCTGCCGACAAGTGGTGGCCGACCTTGCTTAAGGGGCTGCCAAAGCTGACCGCACTGAGCTGACGCTCCTGCGAGACCACCACCGCATCAGAAAGCGAGCGACCGGAGCGGCGTTCGGCGATCACGGCTGCTTTGAAGGTCGAGATTAATTCCTGGAGGTTATAAATCGGCGAAAGAAACGCAGTGTTCGGGCATTACGAAGCAGGCGCTCACGCCGGAAATACGGACCCTTACGAGCAATGCCGATGGCACGTAGCTTCAGACTGCCCGATCAGAGCCCTCGTGAATGAGGCGGGGTTAGGTGCGAATGAGTGCTGGAGTAGGCATGTGGAATAGCCAGTGACAGAATGGCTTGGCGCAGGCAGTTGGCAATATTCATCGCCTCATTGGCATCTTTGCCAGGCAGTACACAGATAAAGCGGTGCGTAATAAAAGGTGAATAAGTGCTCAATGGCGAGCTCCAGCTCCTTGGCAAGATACTCCCCTGTGGCCCTCCCCGTCACAATCACATCAAGTAAGCCTGCGGATAAACGTGCCATGTTTTCCCGCTCAGTGGGCGCTCGCAACACGTTAATGCCTTTGCTCGCAACGTAATCTCCCACGGCATCCTCGCGGAAACTACCGACTTTCCATTCGTGTAACTCGCTAAGCTGCGTCAGCTCAAGCTGCCGTTCGGCGAGGCCAAAAGCAGACCATTCGTTAATTACAAGTGGCCCTACCCAGTGAAACTGCCGTTCTCTTTCAGCCGTACGGGTAGTGGAGTAGACGCAGTGATAGTCACGTAGCCTTGCTTCGGTGTAGGAACGTGCCCAGGGAAGTATCCGGAAGTTAGGTTTTGTACGCAAAGCCTTATCTGCTAATTTTACCTAGCAAAGTTAGAGTAACTTTGTATTTCTGTCACCTCTATTCTGTTAACGCTGTCTATAGCCGTGCGATGCGGCTAACTGATAGTCTTAGAACTCTTTTTAAGCGAGTGCTGATATGCCATCTGCAACTGCTACGCCTGCCTCGTCCCCCTACGCTACGCGGCGCGAAATTTTCGGCTGGGCAATGTTTGATTTTGCCAATCAAGCCTACACGCTCCTCATTATTACCGTGGTATTTGGTGAGCTATTTACCACGGTGATTGTCGGTGAGCGGAACGATGGCTACCGCTTAGCGAACTTTTTATGGAGCTTAGCTTTAGCGATCAGCTATTTAATGGTCGTGGTCAGTGCGCCATTATGTGGTGCCATTATGGATTACCGTGCTGAAAAGAAGAGATTTCTTCTGTTCAGCTACATGGTGACCGTGGCGACCACGGCCATGCTCTATTTTGTTGAACCTGGTTATGTAGTGCTAGGCCTCGTGTTGATCGTATTTTCCAACTACGCCTACTCCATGGGGGAGTCGTTTATTGCCGCTTTTCTGCCAGAGTTAGGGCCGCCGGATGCGCTGGGTAAAATTTCCGGCTTTGGTTGGGCATTGGGCTATATTGGCGGCCTATTGGCCGCAGGGTTTACGCTGATTGTGCTAGGAGAGGCAACGGCGGACAATTTTGAGCGTATTCGCTGGGTAGGGCCTTTTGCAGCAGGGTTCTTTTTAGTGGCGGCGATTCCCACTTTTTTATGGCTGAAAGAGCGCGGTGTACCTAAACCCCATGGCGTTTCTTATCGGCAAATTGCCCAGCAGCGGATTTTGGGTACTTTTCATGAGCTGCGCTACTTCAAAGACTTAAGCGTTTTCTTAGTGTCACTTCTATTTTCGATGGCAGGGGTTTACATCATTATCGCTTTTGCTTTTATCTACGGGGCCCAGGTGATTGGCTGGGATGAGAGTGTGCGCAATATCATGTTTATTATTGTGCAGGTCACCGCTGCTGCGGGAGCCATCGGATTTGGGTTTTTACAAGATAAACTGGGCGCTAAACACACTTATCAAATGACACTTGCTCTCTGGGTTGCGGCTATTGTCGCGATCTGGGCAACGCCGGCGTTAACCGAGTGGCTCAATCAGCAGTTTGGGTGGCAGTGGCAGGCACAGCACTTGTTTTTAGTGGTCGGCTGCTTAGCCGGGTTGAGTTTAGGCTCTAGCCAGTCGGCTAGCCGCGCGCTGGTGGGTGTCTTTTCACCGCTGGAAAAATCAGCGGAGTTTTTTGGCTTCTGGGGCTTGGCAAACAAACTGGCGGGGGTGCTGGGCATCGTCATGTTAGGGGTGTTGCAAACGCTGATTGGCCTTCAAGCGTCTATTCTTTTATGTGTTGGGCTATTTATTGCAGCGATGCTAATTTGCGTAGGCGTCAATGAGCGCCGTGGCCGTGAGGCGGCAGTGGCCTGGAAAAGTTCTTGATGCCGTGAGGTGAATAATGGCAAGACACAGGCCACAGCAGGGCGGCATTGTGATGATGCTGCTATTTTGGGTGCTGTTAATGGCGGTAGGAACGTGGTGGATTCAGGGCGGTCTTGACGACATGCTGCACCCTAATGTGAACATCATGAATACCTCCCCAGACAATGGCCCGGTAACACTAAAGCGTAACCGAGCGGGCCATTTTGAAGCACCGGGTCAGATCAACGGTGAGCCTGTGACGTTTTTGTTGGATACAGGCGCCACTTATGTAGCGGTGCCTAGTGAGCTAGCTAAAAGGCTAAGCTTAGCGCCAGGGCGTCGTGCTTGGTTTAACACCGCCAATGGCCGTGTCGAGGGTAATCTGACTCAGCTAGATGAAGTAGTGCTGGGCGGTATTCAGATGAACAACGTGCAGGGCTCTATCAGCCCCGGCATGGAGCGCGATACGGTGCTGCTTGGGATGAGCTTTTTAAACCAGCTAGCGATTGAGATTCGCGGCGGGGAGATGGTGCTGCGCTTGCCAGAGCCTTAGGGCGACTTGTGCGCACTGCAGTCATGTGCTTAGCTGAAGACTCATGGATGCCAACACGCTAAGGAGTTGCTATGGGTATTGAAGTCGGTGGTTTGCTCGGTCTTATTTGGCTCATCATTGTGGTATGGGCCATCGTTAAAGTGGCAAAAAGCTCGGCTAGCGGGCTTGCCAAATTGCTATGGATTATCGCGCTACTGGTGTTTCCCCTGGTGGGGTTGATTGCTTGGTTCCTGTTCGGCCCCAAGGGATAGCCATCTTAACCATGAAGGCGTATTAAAAAGGGGTTCTTCGTCACTTCATGTGGATTTGGCCTGATCGAACAGGCGGCCCACTGGGCTGCCAATCAGGTAGATCATGGCGATGAAGTTGGCCTCGTTCCGGTAGCCGCGTGCGCGTGACCGAGCCGCCTGGAACAGGCCGTTCATGCCTTCCAGGCGTGCGTTCGTCAGTCCCGAGAGCCACCGCCGGACCACCGCGTCGGCATGCCGCTCCAGCGTCGCCAGAGCCTTGCCCATCGGCTTCAACAGTGGCTTCTCGGCAACTGCCGCTTTCATGACCTTGAGGTAGTTCGTGATACGCCACCGAGCCGCCCGCGGCGTCGAGGCCTTCTGGATCCAGCGCAGCTTCTCCTTGATCACCCAGGCATCGGACGTGGCGCTCTGGTCAGCCACCAGTTCCTGGAGCGCCACCAGCTGCTTGGGCGTCAGGTTCTCGTTTTCCAGGCTCTTCAGCAGGGCCCAGCGCAGCGACTTGGGGTGTTCCTGCTCCCGGCGCTCCTTCTTGCGCACTTCGTCCAGCCGCTTGGTGAAGGTCTGCACGATATGGAACCAGTCGACCGTGACCTCGGCCTTGGGAAGATTCTCGGCCACGCCGCTCAGGAAGGCCTGTGACATGTCGCAGACGACCTCGACCACGTTGTCCGGATCGCCGCCATGGGCCGACAGGAAGGCGCTAAAGGCCTTGATGGCGTCTTTGCCGTGGCCTGGGACGGCGAAGATCACCGGCTCCTGCTTGCGCTGCATGTCGAGGAATACCGTCACGTAACGCTGGCCGCGCCGAGAGGCGGTTTCGTCGACGCCGACGGTGGCCACGTTGCTCAAATCCAGCTCCCCCAGCATGCGGCCGACGTAGTGGTGCACGATGCGCCACAGCCGCTTGTCGGAGATCTCCAGCTGCCGGGAGACGGCCAGTACCGGCATCTCCTTGACCAGCGACATGGCGGCTTGCTCGAACAGCAGGGTGAAGTCGCTGCCTGGCCGCGCCCAAGGCACCTCAATGCGCTTGACGCCATGTACGGGGCACTTAGTGCGAGGCACGCGGGCATGCAGGTAGCAGTGGTGCTGGAAGAAATTGAGGTGCCGCCAGGTCTTGTCGGCGAAGTCGTGAGCCGGGCAGGCCTTGCCGCACTCAGGACAGGGGTAGAGGCTGCCTCGCTCGGCCTCGACGTAGAGGTCCAGGCGATGGGGTGACACGGAGGTATCCAGGTGCTGGTCCTTGAGGATCCAGGGCGCTTCCAGGCCCAGGCCGAGGGTCAGAATCTGGGTGCCGTCCATGCCATGCCTCCTGTCGTCGTGGAGGTCATATCCTGGCCCAGCTCAGGGGGCGAATTCCACACCCAACGACGAAGAGCCTAAAAAGGCAGGCCTCGACAGGCCTGCCTTTTTCTTTATCTGCGCATCGTTAATCGAGCGAATCGTTGCTTTCGCTGGGCGGCGCTTTGTAGTGCCCGGGAATTTTTAACTTCTCTCCGTTGGGCAGGTCGCGCACTTGCGTTGGTACATAGACACGCTTAATGACACTTTTGGCTTTGCCATCTCCCATGGCGATCTCCTCCTGTCAGATTGTCGACAGTTTGCCACCTCACATTAGCGCTTGGTGGTGGAAGAATCAAGTTGCTCAAGACGCCCTCTAGCTAGGATGCATACGCAACGTTAATCAAGAGGCAGGCGTTTGCAAGGTTTTAAGGTATCCTGGAAGCTATCCACAACCTGCTTTTGCACAGGGTGAGCGGGTGATAATACAAACTGCCTAAGCGGAGTGAAGGAAAAGGATGGTAGATCATTTGGAACAGCAATTTCAAGCACTTGGGGCGCAGGAATCGGTAACTCCCGACTACCCTGACCAGGATCATGTGCTGATTATTGAAGATGATCAGCGCTTGGCCGAGCTCACCCGCGATTATCTGGAAGCAAACGGCTTTCAGGTGACGCTAGAAGCGGATGGTGCCAAAGGCGTAGATCGTATTTTAACGCTGCAGCCGGATCTAGTGATTTTGGATCTGATGCTACCCGGTGAAGATGGTTTGGCCATTTGCCGCCGCGTGCGGCCCAACTTTGCTGGCCCCATCATGATGCTGACTGCCCGCACTGATGACCTTGATCAAGTGCTCGGGCTAGAAATGGGCGCGGATGACTATGTGCCCAAACCGGTGCAGCCCCGCGTGCTGCTAGCCCGTATGCGTGCGCTTCTGCGTCGCGCGGATGCGCCAGCCCCCGATGGTGAAATGCGCCTTAAGTTTGAGAACCTGGAGATTGATAACGCCACGCGGGAAGCCTGGCTCTCCGGTGAGCGTATCGACCTGACCAGCGCAGAATTCGACCTGCTGTGGCTGCTAGCGCGTAATGCTGGCCGTGTGCTGACCCGCGAAGAGATTTTCAGCGACTTGCGAGGCATTAAATACGACGGCCAAGACCGCTCTATTGATGTGCGCGTATCGCGTATTCGCCCAAAAATTGGCGACGACCCTAACCAGCCGCACCGTATTAAAACCGTACGCAGTAAAGGCTATCTGTTTGTTAAAGACAGTTAAACAAGAGAGGTCGCCTAATGCGGCGAGTGCTTAGCCACGGCTCGTTTTTACGCTTCTACCTACTGCTGGGCCTAGCGCTGTGCGTGGTGTTTTTTATTGCGCTAGGGGGGCGTTCTTTTATAGAGCAGGTGCGCCGGGAAGATTATCGCGAACAGCTCGCCGCGCTGCCTATGTCATTAATGACACAGCAGCTTGCCAGCGTGCCCATAGATGAGCGTGAAACGCTGTTAGGCGATTTTTCCGAGCAGCTAGGCATGCAGCTGGTGCTGCGCGACATGAACGACGCCCAGTTAGGCTATTTCGAGCGGTCGCGAATTGAGCGGGGCGCGGTGTTAGTGGCAGAAGAGCCTTGGCAACTGCGCCAGCGGCTGCCCACGGCTAACACCAGCGGGGAGCTATGGGTGCTGGAAGCCACGTTTGATGCTTGGAGCGAGCGCCAGTGGCAGGGCAGCATGGTGTTGTTGGGGGAATGGCTGGCCGCCATGCCAGAGGAAGAGCGGCTAGCGGCGCTGGCCGAGCTACGCCCCGGCAGTTGGCCGTTGAGCCTGCTCAACGCACTTCCCGATGACTTGACCACCGAACAGCAGTTTCAGCTAACGCTCGGGGGTGTGATAACCCGGCTAGTGACAGACAAGCTATCGATTACGTTACTTTATCAATTGCCTAACGCCTCGGGAGGGGCCGACCAGTGGCTTCAGGCTGGGCCTATTTCCCGAGGCGATACGTTGCCGCTCAATTTGCACTTGCCGCTGCTCGTGGCGCTGATGGTCGTGCTAAGCCTGATCATTTATCTGATTATGCGCAGCATCGAGTCGCGCATGGCGCGGCTCGAGCTGGCGGCAACCCGTATTGCCAGTGGCCGGTTGGAAACCCGCGTCAAAGTGGAAAGCGGCGACTTTCTGGGGCGCTTGGGGATGGCCTTTAATGGCATGGCGAACCAAGTGCAGAGCCTGCTGCGGGGTCAGCAAGAGATGATTCGCGCTGTCTCCCACGAGCTACGCACTCCGGTGGCGCGTATCCGCTTTGCGGTACAGATGGTCGAGGACATGACCGACCAGCCTGCCATTCAGCGTCAGCTCCAGGGTATTGATGCAGATATTGCTGAATTGGATGAGTTAGTGGACGAAATTTTGACCTATGCGCGCCTAGGTGGCGAAACGGTCAATGTCGCAGAGCTGGAAATGGCGTTGGTGGAGTGTCGGTCTATGGCGGAGCGGGTGATTGATACGCTAGCACCGCTGCACAGCGGGCAGACCTTAACCCTGGCGCCGGGGCCTGACATTGAGCTGTTAGCGGAACCACGCTACCTGCAGCGGGCACTACAAAACTTGGTGGGCAATGCTTGCCGCTATGGTAAATCTCAAGTAGTGATTCGCCTGTGGGATGAGCCGTGCTTAGTGCGTATAGATGTAGAAGATGACGGCCCAGGCATTCCCTTCGATGCCCGAGCCGATATCTTCAAACCCTTTGCGCGCCTGGACGATAGCCGCGCCCGCAGTTCTGGTGGCTACGGCCTTGGTCTCTCGATTGTGCAAAAAATCATGGCAGGCCACGGTGGTAGCGTCACCGTAGATAGCAGCCCTGCGCTGGGCGGCGCACGCTTTACGCTGCTGATTCCTCGTCGCGATTCGCCGGTTTAATTCCTGACAGCACCGCAAAGGAGGTCTCCTTGGCGGTACGCAAAAAGTCCTGCATCCACGGCGCTTCCGCCGACTCCTCACGAATAGCGGCATAGAGCGTGCTCCAGATGCCGTGCTCGCCTAGCTTCACCGCGCTGACGTAGTCGCGCTCTAAATACTCCGTGAGCGCCCAGTTGGGCAGCGCACATACGCCGCGGCCACTGGCCACCAGCTGCATCATCATAATCGTCAGCTCTGCGGTGCGAATCTCTTTAGGGCGCACGTTGGCTGGGGCCAAAAATTGGGTGAAGACATCCAGGCGCGACTGCTCCACTGGGTAGGTGATCAGTGTCTCCTCGGCCAGCGCGCTAGGCTCAATATAGGGTTGGCCCGCAAAGCTGTGTTGCCGGGCAACCGCTAGCAGCCCCTCATAGCGAAACAGCGGCACGTAGTGAACGCCTTCCAGCGGCTGAGGGTCGGCGGTAATGACTAAATCCAGCTGCTCACGGGCCAAGGCAGGCAGCGGGTCGAAATGGTGCCCGCTGGGAATATCGATCTCCACTTCCGGCCAGTGGTCGCGGAAGTAATCCACCGTGGGCATGAGCCACTGAAAGCAGCTATGGCACTCGATGGCCATGTGGAGCCGCCCCTGCTCGGTGCCCGCTAATCGGGCCAGGTCCCGCTCCGCTTTGCGAACTTCCGGCAAAATCTCATCGGCCAGCGCCAGTAGCCGAAGCCCTGCCCGCGTGAATTCTACCGGACGGGTCTTGCGCACAAACAGCGCGCTATCCACGCGACTTTCTAGATCTTTCAATTGGTGTGAGAGGGCCGACTGCGTTAAGTGCACCCGCTCAGCGGCTTCTACCAGCGAGCCAGTTTCGCGTAGGGCCAGCAGCGTGCGCAGATGGCGTAATTCAATCATTGTGAGTGTTTTTCATGTTTGATATTAAAATCTTTAGTTTGATTCACGTTTATGCGGCACTCAAACTGTGTGAAATCATTCACGTTGGAAGGAATCATCATGACAGTTTCTCATATTCTCGGCTATCCCCGCATTGGCGCTCAGCGCGAACTGAAAAAAGTCACTGAAGCTTACTGGAAGGGCGACGTTAGCCGTGACGAACTAGAAGCCGCTGGCCAAGCGCTACGGCTTGCCCACTGGCAAACCCAGCAAGCCGCGGGCTTGGATATGGTCAGCGTGGGTGATTTCGCATTTTATGACCAAGTGCTAAACGTTTCCGTAATGCTGGGCGCGGTGCCTAGCCGCTTTCAAGCCCAAGACGAGGTAAACGCAGGCCACGTCGACCTGGACACCGCCTTTCGCATGGCCCGTGGCCGCGCGCCAAGCGGTACCCCGGCGGCCGCCTGCGAGATGACTAAATATTTTGATACCAATTACCACTACCTAGTGCCTGAGCTTCATCCAGGGCAGACATTTACCTTAGCCTCTACGCGGCTGTTTGACGAGGTAGATGAAGCTCTAAAAGCGGGCTTTACGCCCAAAGTGACGCTGACTGGGCCGCTGACGTGGCTTTGGCTGGGTAAGACCAAGGGCAGTGATTTTAACCGTCTCGAATTGCTCGATAGCGTATTGGATGTATATAGCGAGACGCTTTCTCGTCTAGCGACTCAGGGCATTGAGTGGGTACAGCTCGACGAGCCCGCGCTGGTACAAGATTTGCCACTGGCCTGGCAGCAGGCCTACGAGCGTGCTTACCATCGTCTGCAGTCCGCTCCGCTGAAGCTACTGGTCGCTACCTACTTCGGCGCGCTGGGTGACAATCTTTCGCTCACCACGCGGCTACCGGTAGAGGGGCTGCACATCGATGCCGTGCGTGCCCCCGAGCAGGTGGAGAGCGTGATCGATCGGTTAAGCCTGCACCAGGTGCTCTCGGTAGGTTTAGTGGATGGCCGAAATATCTGGCGGGCCGATTTGGCGGCACTGCGTGAGCGCTTACTGCCGCTGAAAGTGCGACTGGGACAGCGGCTGTGGCTCGCGCCTAGCTGCTCGCTGCTTCACGTGCCGGTCGATCTGCGTCAAGAGGCCGAGCTGGACGCCGAGCTGGTGACTTGGCTGGCGTTTGCTCGCCAGAAGCTGGATGAAGTGGTCACGCTGGCGCGACTGATTGATAACCGCGCCACGCCGGAAGACGAGCAGCGTTTGAGCGAGGCAACCCGCGCCTTGGATGCGCGCCGGGAATCGACGCGTATCCACCAACCCGCTGTGAGCGAGCGTTTGGCCGCCGTCACGCCACAAGACAGCCAGCGTCAGTCGCCCTATTCACAGCGTGTGCAGGCCCAGCGCAGGCTGCTGGCACTGCCGCTGTTTCCCACCACCACGATTGGCTCGTTCCCGCAGACGGATGCCATTCGTGCCGCTCGTCGGGCGTTCAAAGCGGGGGAACTCAGTCAGACGAACTACGAAGCGCGGATGCGCGAAGAGATCGCCTACGCGGTGGAACGCCAGGAAGCGCTTGGCTTGGACGTACTGGTGCACGGCGAAGCCGAACGGAACGACATGGTGGAGTACTTTGGCGAGCAGCTCGGCGGTTTTGCGTTTACCCGCTTTGGCTGGGTGCAGAGCTACGGCTCCCGCTGTGTGAAGCCACCGATCATCTTTGGCGACGTGACGCGCCCTGCTCCGATGACCGTACGCTGGAGCGAGTATGCCCAATCGCTAACCCAAAAGCCGATGAAAGGCATGCTCACCGGGCCGGTGACGATCTTGCAGTGGTCGTTCGTGCGTGATGACCAGCCCCGCGCTACTACCTGCCGTCAGATCGCCCTGGCACTGCGCGACGAAGTGTGTGACCTGGAAAAAGCGGGTATCCATGTGATTCAAATTGACGAGCCAGCGCTGCGGGAGGGGCTGCCGTTGCGCCAGAGCGAGTGGCAGCGCTATTTGGATTGGGCTGTTGAGAGCTTCCAGCTAAGCGCGGCAGGCGTGGCCGACAGCACTCAGATTCATACCCATATGTGCTATTCAGAGTTCAACGACATCATTGGCGCCATTGCCGCGCTGGATGCCGATGTGATCACCATCGAGACGTCGCGCTCAGATATGCAGCTGCTGGATGCGTTTCAGGACTTTGCCTACCCCAATGAAATTGGGCCGGGCGTCTACGATATCCACACGCCAAATATTCCCGAGGTGGAGTGGATGGTGGCACTGATGGAGAAAGCGCTGGAGAAAATCCCGGCCGAACGTCTATGGGTCAACCCGGATTGCGGATTGAAAACCCGTGGATGGGCCGAGGTAGAGCCTGCCCTGGCCAATATGGTGGAGGCCGCTGAGCAGCTGCGTCAGCGCTACGCTTAAGCCAGGTGGGTTGCTCGGCTGCTATTAACCCCGCTACTAAGTGCAGCGGGGTTTTTGCATTAGCTCTTAGAGGCGTAGGCGTACAGCAGGGTTTCCTGAGCGCTGATCGCGTCGCCGCTGCCGGGGTCCTGTAGCTGGTAGCTGCCGTCGCTTTGCAGTAGCCAGCTCTGGCAGTTATCCACCAGGTAGGTCTCCAGGTCTTTGCGAACGCGGGTGGCGAGTTTCTTATCCAGCAGCGGGAAGCAGGTCTCTACCCTGTGGAACATATTGCGCGACATAAAATCCGCGCTGGAGCACCAGGTTTCTGGCTTGCCGTCGTTATGGAAGTGGAACACCCGGGTGTGCTCAAGGAAGCGGCCAATGATCGAGCGTACGCGAATATTGTCGGATACGCCGGGGATGCCCGGCTTCAGGCAGCACATGCCGCGAATGATCAGATCGCACTCCACGCCCGCTTGAGAGGCGCGATATAGCGCTTTGATCAGCTTGGGTTCGGTCAGCGAGTTGCACTTGATGATGATATGGCCGCGTTTTCCTTTACGTGCCACCTGGGCTTCCCGATCAATCATCTCGACTAAGCGCTCGTGCAGCGTAAAAGGCGCATGTAGCAGCGTATCAATCTTGCGTGCCCTGCCCATGCCCGAGAGCTGCTGAAAGACTTTATGCACATCCGCGCATAGGGCTGTGTTGGCGGTCAGCAGGCTGTAATCGGTGTAGAGCTTGGCAGTTTTGGAGTGATAGTTGCCGGTGCCCAGGTGCGCGTAGTGGCGCAGCTCACCTTTTTCTCGGCGCACGATATGCAGCATCTTGGCGTGGGTCTTGTAAGCCATAATGCCGTAAATCACGATCGCGCCTGCTTCTTGCAAACGTGACGCTAGCTGCAGGTTATCCGCCTCGTCGAAGCGCGCCCGCAGCTCAATCACCACCGTCACCTCTTTACCCTGACTAGCAGCGTCGACCAGCGCGCTGACGATGGGGGAGTCTGAGCCGGTGCGGTAAAGCGTTTGCTTGATGGCCAGCACATCCGGGTCCCGGGCGGCTTCCCGCAGCAAATCCTCAATGGGAGAGAAGGACTGGAAGGGGTGGTGCAGCAATATATCACTTTTAGCAATGGCACTAAACAGACTGCCGCCTTTCAGCGCTTTGGGCACGCTGGGGGCAAACGGGCGGTAGAGCAGCTCGGGGCGGTCCACATCGCCCAGCACTGCCATCATGCGGGTCAGGTTTACGGGCCCCTGAACGCGATAAAGATCACCGCTCTCCAAGTCAAACTGGCGCAGTAGGAAGTTGGTCAAATCGTCCGGGCAGTTGTCGGCGACTTCCAAACGCACGCCGCTGCCGTAGCGCCGGGCCAGCAGCTCCCCACGCAGGGCCGAGGCAAGATCGGATACCTCTTCAGGATCAACGGTCATGTCCGCGTTGCGGGTCAGGCGGAACTGGTAACAGCCCCGCACGCGCATGCCGGGGAAAAGCTCCTCGGCGTGGGCGTGGATCATCGACGATAAGAACACATACTCGGAAAAACCTTCCGCGCACAGCTCTTTAGGCAGTGCCATCAGGCGCGGCAGCGAGCGCGGCGCGGGCAGAATCGCCATGCCGCCCGCTCGGCCAAAGGCATCTTTGCCTTCAAGTTCGACAATAAAGTTGAGGCTCTTATTCACCAGCCGTGGGAACGGGTGTGATGGGTCCAGGCCAATGGGGCTAATCACCGGCATGATTTCGTTATCGAAGAAATCCCGCACCCAGGCTTTTTGCTCGTCTGTCCACTGGTCGCGGCGGCGAAAGCGTAGCCCCTGGGCTTCCAGCGCAGGCAGCAAAGTATCATTGAGAATCTCGTACTGACGGGCAATCTGTTGGTGAGCAATCTCGGAAATCTCAGCCAGCACGGCTTTGGGCAGGCGGCCATCAGCAGCGGGGGTGTCATCGCCCAAGGCCATTTGATGTTTTAATCCCGCCACACGAATCTCGAAAAACTCATCCATGTTGGAGGAGAAAATCAGCAGGAACATTAGCCGGTTGAGCAGTGGGTGCGCATCGTCTAACGCCTGCTCTAATACACGAATATTAAACTGTAGGTGAGAAAGCTCGCGGTTAAAGTAGAGCTGCGGATCGTCAAGGTCAGCTTCAGTATGTGACTCTTTTGCTTGAACCCCGGTGGGTGTGCGGTTAATACGCAGCGGTGCAATATCGGCTTCGCCGCTCATTTGCTCATTGGGCGGTACTGGTAATGCTGGCGTGGAATCTATAGCGTTGTCGTCCATGGTTGCCCCCCGCGGTAGTGGCTCGTACTCATCATAGCGTTTTAATGTTTATTAGGGTGAGTATGCAGGGGGAAGATGACAAATAGGTGTCACCGATTTGTCATCTTAATGGCATAAATGACGGTTAACGCTGCAGCAGGCGAGCGGCCTCTAGGGCAAAGTAGGTCAAGATGCCGTCGGCCCCAGCGCGCTTAAAGCACATCAGCGACTCCAGAATCACTGGCTCCGCTTCTAGCCAGCCGTTATCGAACGCTGCACGGTGCATGGCGTACTCACCGCTGACCTGGTAGGCAAAGGTAGGCACTTGGAACTCGCTTTTCACTCGGCGTACCATATCCAGGTAGGGCATGCCCGGTTTGACCATGACCATGTCGGCACCTTCGGCAATGTCCATGGCCACTTCGTGCAGCGCTTCATCGCTGTTGGCAGGGTCCATCTGATAGGTACGCTTGTCCGCTTTGCCCAGATTGGCGGCTGAGCCGACCGCATCGCGGAAGGGGCCGTAATAGTGGGAAGCATACTTGGCGCTGTAGGCCATAATGCGCACGTTATGCAGATGCTCCTGCTCCAGCACTTGGCGAATGGCACCAATGCGGCCATCCATCATATCGGAAGGGGCCACTACATCGGCGCCTGCTTCCGCGTGGGAGAGCGCTTGTTTGAGTAACGTGTCGACGGTGCGGTCGTTTTGAACGTAGCCGTGCTCATCCAGAATACCGTCCTGGCCGTGACTGGTGTAAGGGTCCAGCGCCACATCGGTAATGATTCCCAGCTCCGGCAGTGCTTCTTTGAGTGCACGAACGCTGCGCTGCACTAGTCCGCTGGCGTTATAGGCCTCTTCGGCCAGTTCGCTTTTCTGCTCAGGGCCAATCACCGGGAACAGCGCCAGTGCGGGAATACCCAGCGCATAGGCTTCGCGGGCCTGCTCAATCAGCAGATCAATCGAGAGGCGCTCGACGCCGGGCATGGAGGCCACCGCTTCACGCTGATTTTCACCTTCCAGAACAAATACCGGCAGGATAAGGTCGTTGGGCGTTAGCGTCGACTCTTGCATCAAGCGGCGAGAAAAATCGTCCCGGCGCATGCGGCGCATTCGGGTGGCGGGGAAGTGGCGTGGGGTTGAAGTAGTCAACGGCTCTCTCCAGGCAATCGCAATGTGGGTGCCCCGTTCAGGGCTTGGTGTGAGTATATCAGGCATGCCATGCAGCGAAAGCCGCCTTGTGGCGGCAATAGAGACTGACTAAAGTGAGCCATTCAGCCACAGAGATGACTTGGACAAGGAGATAGGTATGACGAAGCAGGTAGCAATCGTATTGGCGGGTTGTGGCGTGTTTGATGGCTCGGAAATTTACGAGACCACCCTGACGCTGTTACGCCTTGACCAGCTGGGGATCGGTTATCGCTGCTTTGCCCCGGATGTGGCTCAGCACCATGTGATTAATCACCTAGACCAAGCGCCGGTAGAGGGCGAAACCCGCAATGTGCTGCAGGAGTCTGCCCGTTTGGCCCGTGGTGATATTAGCCCGATTACCGAGCTTGATTCTGATGAGTTCGATGCAGTGATCGTGCCGGGTGGTTTTGGGGTGGCTAAAAACCTCTCTGATTTCGCCATGCAGAGCGACAGCATGCAGGTATTGGAGAGCGTCAAAGAGGCGTTAGCCGGATTTAAAGAGGATGCCAAGCCCATCGGTTTAATGTGCATTGCCCCGGTGATGGTTCCGCGCCTGTTGGGCGATGGCATTGCGGTCACCATTGGGCATGATCCGGGCGTCGCCGGGGCCATTAGCGCGATGGGTGGCCTGCATCGCAGCTGTGGCGTAGAAGAGATTGTGGTGGATCATGAGCATCGTGTAGTGACAACGCCAGCGTATATGCTCGCTACGCGTATCAGTGAAGCCGCTACCGGTATTTTTAAGCTGGTAGACCGCATTGATGAAATGATGGGCTAAGTGTCAGCGCTTAGTAGGGGAAAAGCCTCTGTCATCCTGGGATGACAGAGGCTTTTTAGTACCGGGCACGCAGAGAGCTTACGACTCCTGATCTTCGGCGTCTGCTTCTGCGCGGCGCTTGCGGACCAAGCGGCCAAAGAGCAAACCAACCTCATATAAAAGATACATAGGGATCGCTAGCAGGCTTTGGGATATGACATCCGGCGGTGTCAGTAGCATACCCACCACAAAGCAGCCTAAAACAATGTAAGGTCGCTTTTTGGAGAGACTCTCAACGGTTGTGGCACCAGATAAAATCAGCAGGAAGGTGGCAATGGGAATCTCAAAGGCCACCCCAAACGCAAAGAACAGCTTCAGTACAAAGTTGAGGTACTGGTTGATGTCGGTCATTACCGCAACGTTTTCCGGGCCGGTTTGGGTGAAAAACTCAAACAGCAACGGAAACACCACGTAGTAAGCAAAGGCCGCACCGGCATAAAACAACGCCACGCTGGATACTAAAATCGGTATGGCCAACATTTTTTCGTTGTCGTAAAGCCCTGGCGCGACGAAGGCCCAGGCCTGATGCAGCACAAAGGGGATAGCAATAAAGACCGCCACCACCAGGGTGAGCTTGAACGGCGCTAAGAAGGGAGAAGCCACCTCGGTGGCAATCATCTGTGAGCCTTCTGGGAGCAGCGACATCAGTGGGTCGGCCACAAAACTGTAGATGTCGTTCGCAAACGCGTAAAGCCCCAGAAACACCACCAGAATTACCACAATGGCCTTCATCAAGCGCGAACGCAGTTCGATGAGATGCTCAATGAGAGGCGCTTGGCTTTGGTCGTTATGCGGCTCCGGGGAATCGCCAGACATACTCATTGGTGGTTGCTATCCTTTTGATGATCGGCCTTGTCAGTGGGGGCTGGGGTATCTTCACGCACCGTTTGCAGCGCGTCGTCTAGCCGGGCACTGGCGCTTGCTACTCGCTGCTCGGTCGCTTGCTGATTAGCGGTCGCATTGCTGCTGGGCGAGGGAGACTCGGCAATGCTCTCCACGTCCTGCTTGGCTTTCTTCAAGCTATCGTCGAGCTTCTTCTGCTGCTCGTTCAGCTTTTGCCGCAGCTCTTCCGCTTCCAGTTGGGCGCTGATCTCACGCTGCATGCCGGATACCGTACGCTTGATCTTGCCGATCCATAGCCCTGCCGTGCGTGCCGCTTTGGGCAGCCGTTCAGGGCCGAGCACCAGTAGCGCCACGATGCCAATGAGCATGAGTTCAAGAAAGCCGATATCCAGCATGGCTTATTTGCGCTCTTCGTTACGGTCAGCAGCAGCGCGTTTCTCTTCCGCCTGTACGTCGTAGGTATTGCCGGCTTCTTCGTGGCTCACTTTCGCTTGAGGCTGGTCGGCGTCTTTCTTATCGCCCTCTTTTTCCTCTTCGTGCATGGCTTTCTTAAAGCCCTTCACTGCACCGCCAAGGTCGGTGCCCACGTTACGCAGTTTTTTAGTGCCGAAAATCAGGATGATAATGCCCAGAACAATCAGCAACTGCCAAATACTGATACCACCTAACATATGCATTTCCTCATTGGAGCAGGGTTAACGTTATGATCGGGACGCTTTTTCGTCGTGACCAGAAATACCGAACCGCCGGGCGAGTTCATCAAGTACTCGCTGATGGTCAAGATCCAGATGCGACAGCATGACAAGGCTATGAAACCACAGGTCGGCCGTTTCGGCGATCAACGCTTCACGGTCCTGTTCGCTGCCGTGCTCGGCGTCTTTGGCTGCCAGCAGCGTTTCGGTGGCTTCTTCGCCGACTTTTTCGAGTATCGTGTTCAAACCCTTATGATGCAAGGAGGCAACATAAGAATCTTCTGGATTAGCGTGGCGGCGCTGCTTTAAAACCTCAGCAAGGGCGTCAAGCACAGGAACATGGTTAGCGTCGGTCATGGTGTTCTCTTTATCAATCGGCGGCGTCGTTTCGTCAAGTGATTGCATCGTATCAGTGCCAGAGCAGCAGTATTAAGCCGGCACCGGCAGCCGCGAGTATCGGCCAATCCTGAGTGGCAGCCCAACTACTGAGTGGCTGCCAAGCCAGCGCAATAGCGACGAGGGCCAAGCCAATGCGCAGCCGATGCTGGCGCTTACCTTGCTGACTCATTTGACGGCGCATCTGGCTGATCGCCGTCACCTGCTGATGGCGCTGACGGTGCTCATGCTCCATGCGGCTAAGCGCCTGATGAGCAAGCACCGGTAGTTCGGGCAGTTGATGAGAAAGCTCCGGCGCTTGGCGCTTGAGGGACTCC
This sequence comes from Halomonas sp. Ps84H-12, assembly GCF_024124725.1. Lineage (NCBI taxonomy): Bacteria > Pseudomonadati > Pseudomonadota > Gammaproteobacteria > Oceanospirillales > Halomonadaceae > Halomonas > Halomonas sp. Ps84H-12. The sequence goes on from NZ_JAMXSJ010000019.1 coordinate 17,428, forward strand.
CACAACCCACCAATGCCTGCCCGCTCTTTCATCCACTTTTCTAGGTAGGGCTTGGCGGTGCTCCATAAGTCCAGCTCTGGATAGAGCTGGCGGCCCAGGCCTTCAATATTGAGTAGCGTCTTTTGCAGCAGCACCAATTGGGGCTGCACTTCCATATTAAAACGCCGAGCGGTCTGGAAAAGCCCGAGCAGCACCTGTCCAAAAGAGATGTCCTTGAGCGGCTTCTCTAAAATGGGCTCGCAAACTGTGCGGATAGCGGCGGCAAATTCGTTGGCGCGGGTGTTTTCACCTACCCAGCCCGATTCAATGTGCAGCGCAGCGACCTCGTAGTAATCCTGATGGAAAAATGCCAGCAGGTTACGGGCAAGGTAGTCCTGATCTTCCCGGGTGAGGCTGCCGACAATGCCGCAGTCGATCGCAATATATTGCGGGTCTTCCGGGTCATCGCAGTTCACAAAGATGTTGCCGGGGTGCATATCCGCATGGAAGAAGTTATCGCGGAACACCTGGGTGAAGAAAATTTCCACCCCGCGCTCGGCGAGCTTCTTCAAATTTGTGCCCCGTGCGATCAGGGTGTCCAAATCGGCGACCGGCACGCCGCGAATGCGCTCCTGCACCATGACGTGGCGTCGAGTGTAGGGCCAGTAAATGGTCGGCACAAACAGCAGCGGTGAGTCTTTGAAATTACGCTTGAGCTGCGAGGTATTGGCGGCCTCCTTGTAGAGGTCCAGCTCGTCGAACAGTGTCGCCTCGTAATCGCGGATTACTTCGACAGGGCGTAAGCGCCTAGCTTCCGGCACTTTGGAAAGCAGTTTGGCGACCTGATACATCAAGCCCATGTCTTGACGCATGATGCGGTCAATGCTGGGGCGGATGATCTTGACCACCACGTCTTCGCCGCTGTGAAGTGTAGCGGCGTGGACTTGGGCAATTGATGCCGATGCCAATGGCACGCGATCAAAGGCGGCAAAGGCTTCTGCCAGCGTCATCTCCAGCTCGTTTTCTACCCGCGCGGCGGCTAGTTCGCCAGGGAAGGGCGGCACCTGATCCTGTAGGCGCTTCAGCTCGTCGGCGATATCTTCGGGCAGCAAGTCCCGGCGGGTAGAGAGCATTTGACCAAATTTAATAAAAATCGGCCCCAGCGCCTCTAGCGCCAAACGCAAACGCTCGCCGCGGCTACGCTGGCCCAGGGGCACTAGCTGCAGCGGCGACAGCTTCAGCAGCAAGCGCATCCATAGCGGTAGGCGTTCAGCGGGAATCAAAGTGTCTAAACGGTGCCGCGTGACGACCCAGACAATTTTAAACAGCCGCAGGCTCATCCGCGCTGCTCCTTAGGCGTTGATGGTTCCGCTGGCTGCGTGAGTCGCTTATGGAGACGGTTAAGTCGCGCTTCCAGACGGTCGGTGGCGATCTCAAGCTCGGTCAGGTGGTCGCGGAGCACGTCGCGCTGTTGGCGGCCGGGAAGCAGGCGAGCTTCCTCAAACACGTACTCCGATACGTCCTGCAGCAGCTCGTCTTTGGCACGCAGTCCCCAGCGGGCCGCACGTCGAATACCTTCCGCCAGTGAGTGAGCAGGCATATCGCCTAGCCAGTGCGCCAGCTCGCTCTCCCAATCAATATCCAGATCGAACAGCAGATCGCGGGTTGCTTCCAATAGGTGGATACGCCCGCGTACGGCCAGTTTCCCGTCGAACATCAGCCGCTCAATGGAAGCGCCGCTCAGCCATTCGGAGAGCGTTTCAGGCGTCAGTTCCACCACGGCATCAACGTCGGTCTCTTCCACCTCATCGCCATGTTGCAGATCAACGCCTGTCGCGTGGTAGCACAGAAGAAGCGCCAAATGAGGTTTCTCAAGCCGAACCAGCAGTCGACTGCCCGCTAGCGCCGCCAGCCGCGCAGGTGCGGCTGGATCGCGGGCAAGTAGAGCATTTAACGTGCGTTCACATCCGGCCAGCAGCAGGGTCGGGGTGATTAGCATGCTGACCTCTGGTGCCAGAGGATGATTGCTTGATGCTGCTGTGTCATAACTTGATGCCGCGGTGAAGGGCGACGATACCGCCGGTCAGGTTGGTGTACTCGACCCGCTCAAGGCCCGCGGCTTCCATCATGCCTTTCAGGGTTTCTTGATCCGGATGCATGCGAATTGATTCGGCTAAGTAGCGATAGCTTTCGCCGTCACCCGCCACCAGCTCGCCCATTTTGGGCAGCAGGCGGAAAGAGTACTCATCGTAGGCCTTGGAGAGCAGCGGGTTGTTGGGCTTGGAGAACTCCAGCACCAGCAGGCGGCCGCCTGGCTTGAGTACCCGTGCCATAGAACGCAGCGCGGCATCTTTATCGGTGACGTTACGCAAGCCGAAGGCAATGGTAATACAGTCGAAGCTGTTATCCGGGAAGGGTAGGCACTCGGCGTTGGCTTGAACGTACTCCACGTTGCCACCTACGCCGTTATCCATCAGCTTGTCGCGGCCAACGCGTAACATGGAGGCATTGATGTCGGCCAAAACGACTTTGCCACGCGGGCCAACTAAGCGGGAGAACTTTAGGGTGAGATCGCCCGTGCCGCCAGCGATGTCCAGCACATGGTGCCCTGGGCGAACGCCTGCACGCTCAATGGTGAGTCGTTTCCAGATCCGGTGAATGCCCATGGACATCAGGTCGTTCATCACGTCATAGCGGGCGGCCACTGAGTGGAATACATCGGCCACGCGAGAGGCTTTCTCGTCGACCGGCACTTCTTGGTAGCCGAAATGGGTAGTGCGTTTTTCGGTGGGGCTCATGGGGCTTTAGCTCCCGAGTTCGAGGCGGTAGTTGTCGACCGTTAGGTCATCGCAATAAGTAGTTGGCAACATTGTAGCCTTCCCGACCCCGGCTTGTCTGCGCTTCACCTGGGGCACCGCGTCACAGCTGCTTGAATTGAATGCCCGCAGGCTCGCGGGAGGCCCCTGCCTCTTCCAAGCGTTTGAGATAGTTCTGCCAATAGGCATCTTGATGTGTGGCAAGGTCAAACAGGTAGTTCCAGCTAAACAAGCCGCTGTCGTGACCGTCATCAAAGTGCAGTTTGAGCGCGTAGTTACCGGCCTGGGTAATATTTTGCAGGCCGACTTCCTTTTTACCGACTTGCAGAACGGCCGTGTCACCGCCGTGGCCGCGCACTTCAGCTGAAGGGGAGTAAACCCTTAAAAATTCAACGGGTAGTCGATAGGTGTCACCGTTGGCATAGCCAAGCTCCAGCTCGCGAGCCTGCTTATGGTAGTGAACCCGTGTGGGTGTCGGGGCGTTCATAAATACGGGAACCTCGTGACGATAAGTAGCAAAAGCAGCCTGCCCGCAAAGCGGACAAGCTGCCGGTGGCTATACCGATACTAGCGCTTACAGAATATAGCGCGACAGGTCTTCGTCGACCGCCAGTTCGCCTAGCTGAGCGTTGACGTAGTCAGCGTCGATCACCAAGGGGCTATCCATATCACCACCCTTGAACGATGCCTCTTCCAATAGGCGCTCTAGCACAGTGTGCAGGCGGCGAGCACCGATATTCTCGGTGCCTTCGTTCACTTGCCAGGAGATTTCGGCAATACGCTCAATACCGTCCGGGGTGAACTCAAGGTCTAGCCCTTCGGTCGCCAGCAGCGCTTGGTACTGCTTGGTCAGTGAGGCAGAAGGCTCGGTGAGAATCCGCTTGAAGTCGCCCGGCGTTAGCGCATCCAGCTCAACGCGAATCGGCAGGCGGCCCTGCAGTTCCGGAATGAGGTCTGAAGGGCGCGACAGGTGGAAAGCACCGGAAGCGATGAACAGAATGTGGTCGGTTTTGACCATGCCGTACTTGGTCGACACCGTCGAGCCTTCAATCAGCGGCAGCAGGTCACGCTGCACACCTTCCCGGGACACTTCGCCCCCGCTTGACTGGCCGCTGCCCTTGGCGACCTTGTCGATCTCGTCCAGGAACACGATGCCGTGCTGCTCGACGGCTTCCACGGCGCGGGCTTTGATCTCTTCTTCGTTGACCAGTTTGCCGGCCTCTTCATCACGTAGTAGCACCAGCGCTTCTTTCACGGTCACCCGGCGCTGCTCACGCTTCTGCTGGCCCATGTTGGAGAACAGGCTCTGCAGTTGGCTGGTCATCTCTTCCATACCCGGAGGGGTCATGATGTCGATGCCTTGGCCGTGGGAGGAGATCTCAATATCGATCTCTTTATCGTCAAGCTGGCCTTCACGCAGCTTTTTGCGGAAGGTCTGGCGGGTGCTGCTATCTTCGCGGGGCTTATCTTCCTGGCCTCGGGGCGGCGGCAGCAGGGCGTCGAGTACACGGTCTTCAGCGGCGTCTGCGGCGCGGTGGCTAACTTCTTCTTTGGCATACTCGCGGACCATCTTGATCGCCGCTTCCATCAGGTCGCGGATAATCGACTCGACGTCGCGGCCCACGTAGCCCACTTCGGTGAACTTGGTGGCTTCTACCTTGATAAACGGCGCACGGGCCAGCTTCGCCAACCGGCGGGCAATTTCGGTTTTACCCACGCCGGTGGGGCCAATCATCAGAATGTTTTTCGGCGTAACTTCCGGGCGCAGCTCGTCGTCGAGCTGCATACGACGCCAGCGGTTACGCAGGGCAATAGCCACTGCGCGCTTGGCATCTTGCTGGCCGATAATGTACTGATCCAGCGCATGGACGATTTCGCGGGGTGTCATCTGGGTCATTAAAGTGGCCTCAACGTTCGTTGATGTTCAGCTCTTCGAGCGTCACGTGGTGATTGGTGAATACGCAGATGTCACCAGCGATGGCGAGGGATTTTTCGGTAATCTCGCGAGCGGACAGCTCAGTATTTTCGAGCAGTGCGCGGGCGCTGGCCTGGGCAAAGTTGCCGCCTGAGCCAATCGCAATAATGCCGCGCTCTGGCTCAACCACATCGCCGTTACCGGTAATAATCAGCGAGGCGCTGTGGTCGGCCACGGCCAACAGGGCTTCTAAGCGGCGCAGCGCGCGGTCGGTGCGCCAATCTTTGGCAAGCTCAACTGCTGCCTTGGTTAAATGGCCCTGATACTTTTCAAGCTGCGCTTCAAAACGCTCAAATAGGGTAAACGCATCAGCGGTGCCACCGGCGAAACCGGCCAGCACTTTGCCACGGTAAAGGCGGCGTACTTTGCTGGCATTGCCTTTCATCACGGTGTTGCCAAGCGAGACTTGGCCGTCGCCTGCGAGGGCTACTTGGTTACCGCGGCGAACGGAAACAATTGTGGTCATGGAGATAACTCCTTGGGGGAGACGCGCTCCCGATGACTGATCGGCCGCCAGGGCGGCCGTATAAAAAGCGATTCCCAACAAAATGCGGGCGGCTGATAAAAAATCAACCGCCCGCAAGCGAAAGCCATCAGATAAAGCGTGCCTGGCGCAGCTCAGCACGCTGTTAGTTAGTTCTGTAGCTGTATCAGCAGCGGCTCAATGCCTTGTGTGCTCATTAAGTCCTGAGCGCGGTTGAGCTCGCGGGTGTCGTCGTAGGGGCCAACCTGAACCCGATGCCAGGTATCACCGTTGGCCTGCACTTCGCTGATCTGCGCTAGCAGGCTTAGGTTACGCAAACGACTGCGCAGCTGTTCGGCATCGCCAATCTCACGAAACGAAGCGGCTTGCAGCATATAGCGGCTGGGCGTGCTATTGCTGGCCGCGGGTGCCTGCTGAGCGGCAGCGGCCTGCTCGTTGGGGCGCGTGTTGGCGGCAATCACCTGAGCAATGGGGTCGTCAGCAGGCGTGCTGGTGGCGGTTTCTGTGCTATCGGTTGACGTGTCGGTTGCCGTATCGCTTGCGTCAGCATCACTGGCCGCTACGGTCGGGGGCGTGATGGTCGAGGGAATCGCCCCGCCGGGGGCGATGACTTCGGTTTCAGGCAGCAGCGTGTAGAACTCGAACGTAGGCATGGAGGGCTCGGTGGGCGTTTCGGTTTGCCGCGCTGCGCTGCGCTCATCGCTACCCGCGGGTTTTGGCAGTACCGTCGCCTGAGGAACCTCCTGCTGATCTTGCCAGGGAGCAGTGCCGTGCTGGTGCTGGGCGAGGAAAAAACCAGCGGCGACCCCGACAATCCCCCACAGCCAGCCGGGAATGCGTAGCCCGCCCCCAGAGCGGCGGGCGGACTTACGCTGCGACGTGGCTCCACGGCGGGTGGGCTTAGTGCGCGGGCTGGCCATGAACTACATCTCCTCGGGTGCGCTAACACCCATAAGGTCCAGACCATTGCGCAGCACTTGGCGGGTTGCTAGGCCCAGGGCTAGGCGAGTGTTGCGCAGCGTGTCGTCGTCGACCATCACTTTGACCGCGTTATAGCAGGTGTGGAAGTCACCGGCTAAATCCAGTAGGTACTGGGCAACCTGCTGAGGCTCGCGGCTTTTCGCAGCGTGCTCAACCACTTCTGGGTAGCGAGCCAAGCGGTTAAGAACGGCTTTTTCCTGGTCGCTATCCAGTAGCGCTAAATTGGCCATGGCGACGCTGTGGTCAAACGGTTGGCCTGCCTCTTCGGCTTTGCGCAACATGCTGCACACCCGCGCGTGGGCATACTGAATGTAATACACCGGGTTGTCGTTGGACTGCGACCGGGCGAGGTCGATGTCAAAGGTCAACTGAGAGTCCGCGCGCCGTGCCGCCAGGAAGAAGCGCGTGGCGTCGCGGCCTACTTCATCAATCAAATCGCGGATGGTGACATAGCTGCCTGCGCGTTTGGACAGTTTTACCTCAACGCCTGAGCGGGTCACCATGACCATTTGGTGCAGCACGTAATCGGGCCAGCCCTGTGGGATACCCACTTCCAGCGCCTGTAGGCCTGCGCGTACGCGCGTGACGGTGGAGTGGTGGTCAGCCCCCTGCTCGTTGATCACGGTTTTAAAACCGCGCTGCCATTTGTTCAGGTGGTAGGCGACGTCGGGTAGGAAGTAGGTGTAGCCCCCTTCGCGCTTGCGCATCACACGGTCTTTGTCATCACCGAAGTCGGTGGTACGCAGCCACATGGCGCCGTCTTTTTCATAGGTGTGGCCGTTGGCGACCAGTTTTTCGACGGTGGCCTCGACCTTGCCATCCTCGTAGAGCGAGGACTCCAGGAAGTAAACGTCAAACTCGACGCCAAAGGCTTTGAGGTCTAGATCCTGCTCGCGGCGCAGCCAGGCAACGGCAAAGGCTTGAATGGCATCTAAATCATCCGCATCCGCTTTAGCCGTTACTTCGCGGTCATCGGCGGTGACCGTTTTGCCCGCCATATAGTCGTTGGCGACATCCACGATGTACTCGCCGCGATAGCCATCTTCCGGCCAGCTGGCATCGTCGGGGCCGAGGCCTTTAGCACGAGCCTGAACGGAAAGTGCTAAGTTCTTAATCTGAGCACCCGCGTCGTTGTAGTAGAACTCGCGGGTCACGTCGTAGCCCGTGGCTTCCAGCAGTCGGCAAAGGCTGTCGCCAATCGCCGCACCTCGGCCGTGGCCTACGTGGAGCGGGCCAGTGGGGTTGGCAGAGACAAACTCCACCTGCACTTTCTCGCCTTTACCGATTAGGCTGCGGCCAAAAGCATCGCCGCTATCCAGCACCTGAGCAACGATTTGTGCAGCGGCGTCCGCGGCGGCAAAGAAGTTGATAAACCCAGGACCCGCAATCTCAGTTTTTTGAATGGCATCGCTGGCGGGTAGGGCGGCGACGAGGGTATCGGCCAGCTCGCGTGGCTTCATGCCGGAAGGCTTGGCCAACATCAGTGCGAGGTTGGTGGCGTAGTCGCCGTGGGCCTTGTCTTTGGTAGGGTCCACTTTGATCGTGGGCGTTAAGTCGTTGGGCAGCACGCCTTGGTGCTTAAGCGCGTCAACCGCGCCTTCGAGCAGAGAAATAATCGTATCTTTCATGTAAATATCCGGATGTCGTCGGTGGCGGCGTGTGCAGGCGCCCAGGTAATGCAGCGGCAAAGCGGTCATTATCGGCAATTGGCGCGCAGTTTCAAAGCCGTATTCCCTTTAGGATAGGACTTGCGTTGGATACGAGCTCTGGCGGCTAGGCCAGGGTTTGTGGGTCGATGTCAATCGACCAGCGCACTTTTCGCGCCTCGCGGTTAGCTTCTAGCCACTGCACCAGCCAGTTAGCGGCGGCGTGGCGGTGGCTACGTTTGTCAGCAGTGATCATGACATGAATGTGGTAGCGGTTTTGGCGACGCTCCATGGGGGCGGGCACGGGCCCCAGGCAGCGTACCGGCACATTGGCGTCCTTCAACCACTGGCGTAGCGCCTGGGCGGCCTGCTGGGCCAGCGCTAGGGCGGCGTGCTCTTGGGGGCTTTCGACACGTAGTAGGGCCATAAAGCTGAACGGTGGCAGTTTGGCAATGCGGCGCTCTTCCAGCAGGTTGCGGGCCAGCGCGCCGTAGCCATGTTCGGCCAGCTGGCCTAGGTGTGGGTCATCCGGGTGGAGAGTTTGCACCAGCACCCGGCCAGGGTGGGCGGCGCGGCCTGCGCGCCCCGCTACTTGCTCCAATAGCTGTGCGCTGTGCTCTAGGGCGCGAAAATCCGCCGCGTAGAGGCCGCCATCGGCGTTGACCACCACCACCAAGGTGACGTGGGGCAGGTGGTGGCCTTTGGCGAGCATTTGAGTACCCACCAGCAGGCAGGGCTCGCCGCGCTGAATCTCTTTGAGCACCTGCTCGAAGCTCTCTTTTTTGCGCGTGCTGTCGCGGTCAATGCGGTGAACAGTGGTGTCAGGGAACAGCCCTTGTAGCGTCTCCTCGGTGCGCTCCGTGCCGCTACCCAGCGCACGTAAATCGCCGCTGCCGCACTCTGGGCAGGCATCCGGCAGGGCACGGCGGCTGTCGCAGTGGTGGCAGGCCAGCAGCGGTGGCTGGCGGTGTAGCGTCATACGCGCATCGCACTGGCCACATTCGGCCATCCAGCCGCAGCTATGGCAGGCTAGGCTCGGCGCAAAGCCGCGCCGGTTGATGAAAATGAGCGCCTGCTTGCCCGCCGCGAGGGTGCTTTTGATGGCTTTGATGGCCCCCGGCAACAGCCCGCCTTGGCGACGTTGATGACGCAGGTCGATTAGCTCTAACTTAGCGGGCGGGTGACGGCTGGGCCGCTGAGTTAGCCGCAGGTGTCGATAAGCGCCCGTAAGCGCCTTCTGCAGGCTTTCAAACGAGGGCGTCGCGCTGCCCAGTAATAGGGGAATGCCGTGGTAGTGCGCCCTGGCAACAGCAAGGTCCCGTGCGTGGTAGCGCAGCCCGTCGTGCTGTTTATAGGAGCCGTCGTGCTCTTCATCGACGATGATCGCGCCGGGGTTTGCCAGCGGGGTGAAAATGGCCGAACGGGTGCCGATAATCACCAGTGCGCGGCCGTTGGCGGCGGCTTCCCATACATCTAAGCGCTCTGGGTCGGTAAGCCCGGAGTGCAGCGCCACCACCGGCACGCGAAAACGGCTTTTGAACCGCGCTAGCGTTTGTGGTGTGAGGCCAATTTCGGGCACGAGCACCAGGGACTGCTTTCCTTTGGCAGCGAGCGCTTCGATGAGCTGTAGGTAAATCTCGGTTTTGCCGCTACCGGTCACGCCTTCCAATAAACAGGGGTGGTAGCCGTCGAGTTTTTCATGCAGCACGGATAGCGCAGTGGCCTGCTCACGGTTGAGCGGCAGCGACGGGGAGGCGAGTAAGCTTCCGCCGGTGGGTTGAGCGGCGGTGAGAGTGATCTCTTGGGGCTGTATAAAGCCCTTCTTTTGCAGCGCCAATAGCTGCTCCCGGGTGAAGCCGTGGGCGCTCACGGCGCGGCCCGGCAGCCCGTGAGGGTGCTGGCGAAGAAGCGCATAAAGCTCCGCCTGTTTAGGCGCGCGTGCCAGCGCTGTTTCATCGTTGGGTAGCGGAAGCCACAAGGTTTGGGTGCGCCCTGCCATAGGGTGGCCCTGGCGTAGCCTGGCGGGCATAGCGTGCTGCATGGTATCGCCCAGGCTGTGCTGGTAGTAACGCGCTGCAAACTGGCACAGCCACTGCCAGTCGCTAGGTAATGGGGCCTCATCCAGCGCTTCACCGATGGCCCGCAGCTGCGAGCGCGGTAAATCGCTGCCGGAAGCCAAGGACACCACCACTCCGACGACATCGCGGCGGCCAAACGGCACCCTTACCCGCAGCCCAGGCTGCCAGCCACAGGCGGGAGCCCTCGGTGCGGGTAAGTAGTCAAACAGGCGTCTTAGCGGCGACGGTAACGCGACCTTGAGCACCTGAAAGGCGCCCTTAGGCAGCCCAGGTGACGATGGCTGGGCAGAAACAGAATCGGACAATTGGCCTCCGGCGATTAGTTTGCTAAAATGCGCGGCCGCTCTGAATCTATCGGATGGAGCGGTTAACCGGTTAGCAGTTTTTTCAAACCCGTATGCGGTGCCTGGCAACGGATCAGGTGGCGGCATATAGCTTATGAGGCTCAAGATGAAACAAGGTATCCACCCGAATTACAACACGGTCACCGCCAACTGTTCTTGCGGTGCAAGCTTCCAGGTCGGTTCTACCTCTGGTCAGGACTTTTCTCTGGACGTATGCTCCAACTGCCACCCGTTCTACACCGGTAAGCAGAAGCAAGCGACCACTGGTGGCCGCGTAGAGCGCTTCAACAAGCGTTTCGGCGCTGCTATCAAGCGCGGCTAATCCTAGCGGATTTAGCCTATCGCAGGCACGCATTGTGCTCTGTGCAAAAGCCCACGCCACGGCGTGGGCTTTTTGTCCCTAAGGGGCTACCCTTTTTATTAGCGCTCTTTTATTAGCGTTCCTACTGCCTGAATGTGTTGCCACTTGCTTTACGGCACGTTGATTAACGTGCTGCCCTCCTAGCGCGGTTCTTTTTCTACTTACTTGGCCATCTTTTCCACAGGGTGTTTTGACAACCAGGTGTGGATAACTATGCGTTGCTCTTATTGGAATTTATTTCCAAAAATACTGCACTGCATCAATAAGGAAACCTTTATAGTTGATTGCTGGATGTATAAGTTGCAGCAAATAACGTGGAAAAGTTCCGAAATGGAAGGGAATTTGGCTAAAACGATCGTTTCGTAGGTAAGTTTACTACGTGCTTGAGGCGCCTAGGTTTTTTCTATATTCTGATACAACTTTTCTACTTTAGGCTGATGAGACCTTTACTATGACGGATGCAAATAAGCAGGCAGCTTTGGATTATCACGCTAAGCCGATCCCCGGTAAGCTTTCCGTGGAGTTGACCAAGCCCACCGCGACAGCTCGGGATTTGGCGCTAGCGTATAGCCCAGGCGTTGCTGAGCCGGTTCGCGAAATCGCTCGCGAAGCGGAAAATGCGTACCGTTATACCGGCAAAGGTAATCTGGTCGCGGTTATTTCGGACGGCAGTGCGATTCTTGGCCTAGGCAACCTTGGCCCGCTGGCTAGTAAGCCGGTGATGGAAGGTAAAGGCGTGCTGTTCAAGTGCTTTGCGGGCATTAACTCCGTTGATATCGAAGTAGACGCTGAAAGCCCGCAGGCGTTTATCGACACCGTTGCCCGCATTGCCGACACCTGGGGTGGTATTAACCTGGAAGATATCAAAGCGCCTGAGTGCTTTGAGATCGAAAAGGCGTTAGTTGAACGCTGCAACATCCCTGTATTCCACGATGACCAGCACGGCACGGCAATTGTGACCGCTGCGGGCATGCTCAACGCGCTGGATATCGCGGGCAAGCGGATTGAAGACGTGAAAATCGTCTGCATGGGCGCAGGGGCGGCTGCTATTGCTTGTATGCGTCTGCTGATCTCCTGCGGTGCTAAGAAAGAGAACTTAGTGATGCTGGATCGTCGTGGCGTCATTCACACTGAGCGTGACGGCATCAACGAGTACAAAGCGGAGTTCGCCCGCGATACCGACATGCGCACGCTGGACGATGCCATCGACGGCGCGGACGTGTTCATCGGCCTTTCTGGCCCGGGCCTGCTCTCTGCGGATCAGGTGAAGAAAATGGCCGCTGACCCGGTGATTTTCGCCTGCACCAACCCCGACCCGGAAATTCACCCGGACGTAGCCCGCGAAGCGCGCCCGGATGTGATCATGGCCACCGGCCGTTCGGACTTCCCGAACCAGGTGAACAACGTGCTGGGCTTCCCGTTCATCTTCCGCGGCGCGCTGGATGTTCGCGCCACGCGTATCAACGAAGCCATGAAGCTGGCGGCGGTGCATGCACTGAAAGACCTGGCCCGCGAGCCGGTTCCCCAGGAAGTGCTGAACGCCTACGAGCGTACCGAGATGAGCTTCGGGCGTGATTACATCATCCCCACGCCGGTGGATATCCGTCTGCTGGCGCGCGTGTCATCTGCAGTGGCCCAGGCAGCGGTCGACTCTGGCGTGGCCCGCAAGCCGTACCCGGCTCACTACCCGCTGAAAACCATTAATGACGTGTATGGTGGGTAATTAACAAGGCCACTTAGGTCAGGGCAGCCCGTAACGGGGGGCTTTCGCCATGGCCGAAAAATGCTCCCTGCAATTTCGGCATTTCCACCATCCATGGCGGTCAGATGGCGAAAGTAGCGCCCAAGGACGGGTTTACAGCGCCCCCCGTCTAGGGTTGTGCTGACCGGTATTTTACAACGCCCGCACACTGCGGGCGTTGCTGTTTTTAGAGGTGTTTAGAGCAGAGGTTCAAGACTGCGGATAGCGCACCAACCCCTCCTGCGCCGTCGTGGCGACTAAACGCCCATCGCGGCGATAAATATGGCCCCTCGCCAAGCCCCGTGCGCCACCACTCCAGGGGGAGTCGATGGCGTACAGCAGCCACTCATCTAGCCGCGTATCTTCGTGCAACCAAATCGCATGGTCGAGACTGGCAATGCGCAGTTTCGGGTCGGTGTACTTGATGTCATGAGGAATCAGTCCGGTGGTCAGCAGGTTGAAATCTGACGCATAAGAGAGCAGATGACGATGCAGCGCCGGGTCGTCCGGCAGCGGTCCACCTGCAAAGCGGAACCACAGGCACTGGCCAGCCGGTGACGCGCTGTCCGGCTTATCCTTCAAGTGCAAAAACTCGATAGGGTGGCCAGGGAAGCGCGTGTGCTTGGCATCGCCGCTCTCGATGAGTGCTTCCGGCGTGGGCACTTCTGGCATGGCTCGCTGATGATTGATGCTCTCTTCAGCACTTTGGAAAGAGGCGCTGCAGAAGAAAATCGGTCGCCCTTTCTGAATAGCCGTCACCCGCCGGGTGGTAAAGCTGCCGCCGTCGCGAATGGTATCGACCTGATACACCACCGGGCGGTGCGGGTCGCCTGGGCGCAAAAAATAGCCGTGCTGGGAGTGCGGGCGGCGTTCATCCGGCACCGTGCGCGCCGCTGCGGCCAGTGCCTGGCCCAACACTTGGCCGCCATACAGTTGAGGAAAGCCCAAATCTTGGCTTTGGCCGCGAAAGAGCGTCTCTTCAAGGGTTTCAAGCTCTAACAAGTTGACCAGTGACTTCAGCGCGTCGTTCATTCTCTGTATCCTTGGTGCTGTCTGTTTTCCCGCCGATGATTGCAAGTATACCCAGTGCGGCCATCACGCTATTAAAACGATCGTTTTGCTACCTTAGCGGAGTTTGCCTTGTTACGCAGCGATGAATTTTACATGCACCGTGCTATGGACCAAGCGCACCTGGCGTTTACCGCCGGGGAAGTGCCGGTGGGCGCGGTGGTGGTGGATACCCAGGGGGAGATTATTGGTGCTGGCCACAATGCACCGCTGGCAAGCTGCGACCCCAGCGGCCACGCCGAGGTGCGTGCGCTACGCGAGGCGGGGCAGCGGCTGGGCAACTACCGTTTAGAGGGCTGTACGCTGTTTGTCACCCTAGAGCCCTGCATGATGTGCGCAGGCACTATGGTGCATGCGCGCATTGCCCGTTTGGTATACGGCGCGCCCGAGCCACGCACGGGCATGGTGGAGTCAAAGGCCAACCTGCTTGCTCAGCCCTGGTTTAATCATCAGATAGAGATTACGGGCGGCGTGCTAGCAGTGCCGGCCAAAAGGCTGCTCAAGCAGTTTTTCGCTGAAAAACGTTAGCGCGCGATTACTGCTCAACCGGCGGAATAATATCGAACAGCAATAATGGTTCTTCGCTGGCTGGCGTTTGCTCTAGCTGGAAAAACTGCTGTCGGCTGCGTTCCACATACTTAATCATCTCGTAGTAGCGGCGGATGTTGCGCACATAGATGACCGGCTCGCCGCCACGGGCATAGCCGTGGCGGGTTTGGCTATGCCACTCTCGTTCCTGTAAGAGCGGGAGCGCCGCACGAACGTCCTGCCAGCGATCCGGATCGCCGCCGCGCATCTCGGCAATCTTACGCGCATCGTAAAGGTGGCCAAGGCCTACATTGTAGGCTGCCATGGCCATGTAGAGCCGGTCATCCCCGGTAATGCTGTCTGGAAGCCGGTCTTTAATACTGCGCAGGTAGCGCGCGCCGCCATCAATACTCTGTGCAGCATCGGTGCGGTCGGCTACGCCCATTTCGCTGGCCGTGGGGTTGGTCAGCATCATCAGGCCGCGAACCCCGGTGGGGGATACAGCGGTCGGGTCCCAGTGCGACTCTTGATACCCGACGGCGGCCAGTAGCTTCCAATCAAAGCCGGTATCGCGGGCCGCTTGCTTGAATAGCTCGGTGTAGTTGGGCAGACGTTCGTCAAGGTGGGCGAGAAACGTTCGAGTGCCCACGTACTCAAGATAGTCATCGTGGCCAAAATAGCGACTTACCAACTGCTCCAGGGTGCCGTTCTCTTGCAGCTCCTGGAGAAATTGATTGGCGGCTTCTAATAATCCAAGTCCGCGGCCGCTGGGAACCGCCCAGGCCAGAGAGAGCGGCTCGCCTAAAAAGAAGCCGCGTTCGACGTTAGGGAAAAACAGCCGGTTCAAACGAAACTGATGATCAAAAATAATCGCCGCATCCAGGGTGCCGCTCTCTACCCGCGCCAGTAGTTCGGCCACTTCAAGCTCGTGAGACTCTTTCCAAGTAAGGCTGGGGTAGTCACGCTGCAGTGATAGCAGTGCCTGACTGGTGCCCGCTTCGCTTAGCGTGCCAAGTTCCAGGTCGACAAGATCTGCCGGTTCATCAATGCCGTTGAGCCCGCGGCGATACACCACCAGCGGCTGCATCTGAATGATGGAGCGGGTGTAGTGAATGCCTGGTGAATCCGCCAGCAGGGGGAGGGCCGCGGCACCTAAGTCGCCCTGCTCGCGCACGGCGGGGAGCACGCTCTCCGGGTGGTGGCTTGCGTTCAGGTTGAGGCTGACCCCCAGGTAGTCCGCAAAGCGGTGCATCAACTCATACTCAAAGCCAGTCGGCCCCTGGCGGCCTTCGTAATAGGTGGTAGGTGTGTTGCGAGTGTGAATAGTGATGAACTCTTTTGCATTAATTTGCGCTAAATGTTCACCGCTTGGTACCGACGAACTGTGCGGCACCAAAATAAGCAAAAGTGTCGCGATCATCGCGAAATACGCCCGGTAATAGGCGATAAAGTGTTGGTAAATCAATGTCGGCATGATGTCTTGTCAACATGGAACAGTCTGCCACGATACCCAGCCTGATAGACGCTGTCACCTTGTTGATTTCGTGTGGCCGTCGCTTTCCAGTATCATAGTGGGATTGCCGCTTTGCGGCCCGGTGATTTCCTGCTCGAACTCTCCCTGCTTTAGAGGCTCCCAGATATGCTCGAACTGCGAGGCGCACCCGCCCTTTCTGCCTTCCGCCATGAACGGCTGTTAACGGTGTTGCGTGACCGTGTTCCGGAGGTGGAGGCACTGTCTGCCCATTACGTCCACTTCATTGACCACCACGAAGAGCTCGATCATGCCGCCGAGGCGCGGTTGGCGAAACTGCTGGAGTACGGCAGCCGAGACAGCCAAGAGATTCCCGACAACGCCCAGCGCTTTTTGGTCGTCCCGCGTTTAGGCACCCAGTCACCGTGGTCCTCTAAAGCAACCGACATTGCCCACAACTGCGGGCTTAGCCAGATCAGCCGCATTGAACGCGGCATTGATTACCGCGTAGAGCTGCGCGGCGCACCCAGCACAGAACAGCTGGAAGCGATTAGCGCGCTGCTGCATGACCGCATGACCGAACACGTACTGGCCGACGTAGCAGAGGCGGGCAAACTGTTTGCCCACCACTCGCCTGCGCCCCTTGGCAGCGTGGATATTCTGGAAGGCGGTCGCGACGCTCTTGCCACGGCTAACCGCGAACTTGGCCTTGCGCTGGCAGACGATGAGATCGACTACCTGGTAGCCGCCTTTATCGAGCTAGGCCGCAACCCCAGCGATGTTGAGCTGATGATGTTCGCCCAGGCGAACTCTGAGCACTGCCGCCACAAAATCTTCAATGCAGATTGGGTCATCGATGGCGAAGCCCAGAGCCACTCGCTGTTTAAGATGATCAAGAACACCTTCGCCACGTCACCGGATAACGTGCTCTCTGCGTACAGCGATAACGCGGCGGTGATCAAAGGCAGCCACGGTGGACGTTTCTTCCCCACGCCGCTCACCGGTGCCGAAGGCGAGCGCGCCAGCTACAATGCCCACCAAGAGCCGATCCACATTCTGATGAAGGTGGAGACCCACAACCACCCCACGGCCATTGCGCCGTTCCCCGGTGCGGCCACCGGCTCTGGCGGTGAGATTCGCGACGAAGGCGCGACCGGCATCGGCGGCAAGCCGAAAGCAGGTTTGTCCGGCTTTACCGTCTCTAACCTGCGCATTCCTGAATTTGTTCAGCCCTGGGAAGCCTTCGACTACGGCAAGCCCGAGCGCATGCAGTCCGCGCTCAATATCATGCTGGACGGCCCGATTGGCGGTGCCGCGTTCAATAACGAGTTTGGCCGCCCCAACCTGACCGGCTACTTCCGCACCTACGAGCAGGATGCGCTAAGCGAAGACGGCATCGAGCGTCGCGGCTACCACAAGCCGATCATGATTGCCGGTGGGTACGGCAACATTCGTGCCCAGCACGTCCAGAAGGGCGAGATTCCGGTCGGCGGCAAGCTGATCGTCATGGGCGGCCCGGCGATGCTGATCGGTCTGGGCGGTGGTGCGGCCTCCAGCATGGCCTCCGGTGAGTCCAGCGCGGACCTGGACTTCGCCTCTGTGCAGCGGGAAAACCCGGAAATTGAGCGCCGTGCCCAAGAAGTCATCGATCGCTGCTGGGCGCTGGGTGAGAAAAACCCGATTCGCTTCATTCACGACGTAGGCGCGGGCGGGCTGTCTAACGCCCTGCCGGAGCTGGTAAAAGACGGCAACCGTGGCGGTCTGTTCGACCTGCGTGCGGTACCCAATGCCGAGCCAGGAATGAGCCCGCTGGAAATCTGGTGTAACGAAGCCCAGGAGCGCTATGTACTGGCAGTGGCACCTGAAGACTTGGATACCTTCGACGCGCTGTGCAAGCGCGAGCGTTGCCCCTACGCGGTAGTGGGCGAAGCCCAGGCGGAGCACCACCTGGAAGTGCGCGACGGCCACTTCGAAACCAAACCGGTCGATCTGCCCATGAGCGTGCTGTTTGGCAAGCCGCCGAAGATGACCCGTTCGTTTGAGCGCCAAACCCCTGAACTTTCCGGCGTGATGCTCGACAACCTGGACCTGCGCGAAGCCATGGACCGGGTGCTGCGCCTGCCCACGGTGGCCTCGAAAAGCTTTTTGATCACCATCGGCGACCGTTCCATCACTGGCCAAGTTGCCCGTGATCAGATGGTAGGCCCCTGGCAAGTGCCGGTGGCCGACGTCGCGGTGACCACCGCCAGCTTCGATACCCATGCCGGTGAAGCCATGGCCATGGGCGAGCGCCCGCCGGTGGCGCTGATTAATCCTGCCGCCAGCGCGCGCTTAGCGGTGGCAGAAGCCATTACCAACCTCGCTGCTGCGCCGATTGCCAAGCTGTCGGATATCAAGCTCTCCGCCAACTGGATGAGCGCCGCCGACCACCCCGGCGAAAACCAGGCGCTGTACGACGCCGTGCATGCCGTGGGCATGGAGCTGTGCCCGGCGCTGGGGATTGCCGTGCCGGTGGGCAAGGACTCGATGTCCATGCGCACCGCGTGGCAAGAGGGCGATGACGCCGAAGAGAAGAGCATTACCTCGCCGCTGTCGCTGGTGGTGACAGGCTTTGCACCGGTGACCGACGCGCTGGCGACGCTGACGCCGCAGATCAACCTGGAGCAGGATGAGTCTGATCTGATTTTGATCGACCTGGGTAATGGCCAGAATCGCCTTGGCGGCTCGGCGCTGGCGCAGGTCTATGGCCAAGTGGGCGATGAGTGCCCCGATGTGGACGACCCGGAAGATCTGAAAGCGTTTTTCGAAGTGATCCAAGGTCTGAATCGCGACGGTAAGCTGCTGGCTTACCACGACCGCAGCGACGGTGGCCTGTTGGTGACGCTGCTGGAGATGGCTTTTGCCGCGCACGCCGGTCTCGAAATCAAGCTCGACTGGCTGATCGATGAGCCGGTAGAAGCCTTCAACGCGCTGTTCTCTGAAGAGCTGGGGGCGGTGATCCAGGTAAGCCGTGAACACACCGAAGAGGTGCTGACGCAGTTCGCCATGGCCGGTATCGAAACCTGCGGCGTGATTGCTCGCCCGCGTTACGACGACCAAGTGCGTGTAACGCTGTTCGAAGAGCCGCTGCTGGAAACCACTCGTCAGCTAACCCAGCGTACCTGGTCCGAGACCAGCTACCGCATGCAGGCGCTACGGGATAACCCGGAATGTGCGAAGAACGAGTTCGACAACCTGCTCGACGTTCGCGACCCGGGCCTCAGCGCCGCACCGACTTTCGATATCAACGACGATATCAGCGCGCCGTATATCAACACCACCAAGCCGGCGGTGGCCGTGCTGCGCGAGCAGGGCGTCAACGGTCAGGTAGAGATGGCCTGGGCCTTCCACAAAGCGGGCTTCGATGCGGTGGACGTGCACATGAGCGACATCCTGGAAGGCCGTGTCTCCCTGGAGGAGTTCAAAGGCTTAGTGGCCTGTGGCGGCTTCTCCTACGGCGATGTGCTGGGTGCAGGCGGCGGCTGGGCGAAGTCAGTGCTATTCAACGAACGCGCCCGCGAGCAGTTTGAAGCCTTCTTCAACCGCGACGACAGCTTCTCGTTGGGTGTATGTAACGGCTGCCAGATGCTCTCGCAGCTCAAAACGCTGATTCCCGGTGCGGAAAACTGGCCGGCTTTCGTGCGCAATGAGTCCGAGCAGTTCGAGGCCCGCGTTTCCATGGTTCGGGTCGAGAAGAGCCCCTCGATTCTGCTGGCGGGTATGGAAGGCTCCAAGCTGCCCATCGCTGTGGCCCACGGGGAAGGCCGCGCCGAGTTCCGCGATACGGCGCACCTGCGCAGCATGCAGTCGAGCAGCCAAATTGCCCTGCGCTATATCGATAACTACGGCCAAGTCACTACGCGCTACCCGGCCAACCCCAACGGCTCGCCGTCGGGCATTACCGGCCTGACTACGCCGGATGGCCGCGTGACGATCATGATGCCGCACCCCGAGCGGGTGACCCGCGCGGTCACCAACTCCTGGCGTCCGGCGGAGTGGACCGAAGATGGTGCATGGCTGCGCCTGTTCCGCAATGCGCGGGTATGGCTGGGCTAACGTCATGTGATCAACCCGATAGGTGATGGATGACACATCCTGAAAAGGCGGCCTCCGGGCCGCCTTTCTTGGCTAACGGGGCAGCGCCTTCGCTGCGCCCCTACCAAACCGAGGCGGTCAAGCGGGTAGTCAGCCACTTTCGCGCCACCAGCGCCCCCGCCGTAGTGGTGCTGCCCACCGGCAGCGGCAAGTCGCTGGTGATCGCTGAACTGGCGAGGCTGGCCCGTGGGCGGGTGCTGGTGTTGGCCCACGTGCGCGAGCTGGTGGAGCAGAACCACGCCAAGTACCAAGCCTACGGTTTGGAGGCGGATATCTTTAGCGCCGGGTTAAAGCGCAAAGAGGCTAGCCGCCAAGTGGCGTTTGGCTCGGTGCAGTCGGTGGTGCGTAACCTGGAGCAGTTCAACGACGCCAGCTTTACTCTGCTGGTAATCGACGAGTGCCATCGGGTATCGCTGGAGGAGGACTCCAGCTATCGCCAAGTAATTGAGCACCTGCGGAGCCAGAACCCGCAGCTAAAAATCCTCGGCCTAACCGCCACCCCGTTTCGTTTGGGGCAGGGTTTTATCTACCACCGCCACCACCACGGGATGGTGCGCGGTTCAGAAGAGAGCTTTTTTGCCGACTGCGTGTTCGAGCAGCCGCTGCGCCTAATGGTCAAGCAAGGCTTTTTGGCCGCGCCCAAGCGGCTGGATATGGCCATTGAGGGGTACGACTTCTCGGCGCTTGCGCCCTCGTCCAGTGGTCTGTTTCGGGAGGAGGAACTCAACCGGGTGGTGGCGGGCAACCGGGCGACACCGGGCATCATTGCCCAAGTGGTGGAGTACGCTGCCGACCGCCAGGGGGTGATGATTTTCGCCGCGACGGTGGCCCACGCCGAAGAGATCATGGGCTATTTGCCCGCCGAACAGGCCGCGCTGATTACCGGTGCGACGGCCTCGGCCGAGCGCACCGCGTTGATCGATGCGTTTAAAGCGCGCCAGCTGAAGTATTTGGTCAACGTGGCGGTACTGACTACTGGCTTCGATGCCCCCCACGTCGATTTGATCGCGATTCTGCGGCCCACCGAGTCGGTCAGCCTGTATCAGCAGATCGTGGGGCGTGGGCTGCGCCTCTCGCCGGGCAAAGAAGAGTGCTTGATTCTCGACTATGCGGGCAACCCGTGGGACCTCTACGCCCCGGAAGTAGGCGAGCCCAAGCCGGATAGCGATAGCGAACCGGTGCAGGTGCCCTGCCCAGACTGCGGTCACGCGAACCTGTTTTGGGGCAAGCGCGACGGCGAGCTGGTGATTGAACACTTTGGCCGCCGCTGCCAGGGGCTGATTGAGGATGACGCAGGGCGCCGCCGCCAGTGCGAGTTTCGCTTTCGCTTCAAAGTATGCGACGAGTGCGGCGCTGAGAACGATATTGCCGCCCGCCGCTGTCATGGCTGCGAGAAGCTGCTGGTGGACGCCGACGACAAGCTCAAGGATGCGCTGAAGCTAAAAGATGCCAAGGTGCTGCGCGTCAGCGGCATGCAGTTAGAGGCGACCACCAATGGTCGTGGCCTGCCGCGCCTAAAAGCCACCTACCACGATGAAGATGGCGAAAGTCTGAGCGAATGGTTTGCCTTAGAAACCCCGGCCCAGCGCCGCGCGTTTTATGCCGTATTTTTGCGTGCTCACCTACGCGCGCCAGGCGGCCAATGGCAACCGACGACGCCTGATGAGGTCGTCAACGAGCAGCGCCGATTGCGCCACCCGGATTTTGTAGTGGGGCGAAAGGTAGGCCGGCACTTTCAAATCCGCGATAAGCTGTTTGATTATCAAGGGCGCTATCGTAAAGCCGCCGATGCTGGCTAGATGCCGCGCTGAAAGCACGCTGTTACACTGCTGTTTTCCCACTCATCAATGAAGGATTCGACCCGCGTGAGCGAGACGCCAAGCGCAGCGCCAGACCAAGACCAAGACGTGGCGGAATCTACTGCCGAGCCGGTGGTGGAGGCGCTTGGGCGTCTGTTTGATGAGCCCATCATGCAGCTGCCGGAAGACCTCTATATTCCCCCCGAGGCGCTGCGGGTTTTTCTGGAAGCCTTCGAAGGGCCGCTGGATCTGTTGCTTTATTTAATTCGGCGCCAGAACTTGGATATTCTGACCATCAACGTGGCCACCATCACCCACCAGTACATTGAGTACGTGGAGCTGATGAAAGCCATGGAGATCGAGCTGGCGGGTGAGTACCTGCTAATGGCTGCCATGCTGGCGGAGATTAAATCCCGGACGCTGCTGCCGCGCCCGCCGAAAGCGGAGGGCGAGGAGGAGGACCCCCGTGCCGAGCTGATTCGCCGCCTGCAGGAGTACGAGCGCCTAAAAGAGGCCGCCGAGGCGCTGGATACGCTGCCCCGCGTCGGCCGGGACTGGTTCAGCGTACAGGCGGGCTTACCGCCGTTGGAAACGCGGGTGATCCATCCCGATGTGGAGCTGGATGAGCTGCTGGGAGCGCTGTCCGATATTCTCAAACGCGCTGAGCTGGCCCAGGCCCACCAGATCAGCCGGGAAGTGCTCTCCACCCGCGAGCGAATGCTGAAAATCATGGAGCGGCTCAGCCAGGATGGCGAGGGCGGCCGTTATACGCCGTTTGAAGCGCTGTTTACCCTGGAAGAGGGGCGTGCCGGTGTGGTCGTGACCTTTATGGCCATTCTAGAGCTTGCCAAAGAGGCCATGATTGAGATTGTTCAAAATGCACCGCTGTCGCCCATTCATGTGCGTGCCCGCCAAGCGGCACTGGTCGATGGGGAAGAGGACGCATTCGAGCGTTTGGAAGAGGAGCAGGACGATGCCGCCTCAGCATTCGAAGAGTCCGCGTTTGAACCTGACGAGGAGTCGCGGTGAGAGACACCACGTTAGATGACATTATTGAAGCGGCGCTGCTAGCAGCGGGTGAACCGCTGCCGGTTGAGCGCCTGGAAACACTATTTTTGGCCGACGAGTGCCCTTCCCGCAAAGCGTTGAGGGAAGCGCTGTCACGGCTAGCGCTGCGCCACGATAACGGCGCGCTGGAACTGGTCGAGACTGCCTCGGGCTTTCAGCTACGTATTCGTCCACGCTTGGCTCACTGGGTCTCGCGGCTGTGGGACGAGCGGCCCCAGCGCTATTCGCGAGCGTTGCTGGAAACCCTTGCGCTGATCGCTTACCGCCAGCCGGTGACTCGGGGCGATATCGAAGATGTGCGGGGCGTGAGCGTCAGCAGTTCGATCATTCGCACGCTGATGGAGCGCGGCTGGATACGCGTGGTAGGTCACCGGGATGTGCCGGGTCGCCCGGCGGTCTATGCCACCACGCGCAGTTTTCTGGATGACTTCGGTTTGAAAACCCTGGATGCGCTGCCGCCCATGCATACGCTGGTCAACGGCGACGACCCCGAAGCGCTTTCTCTAGAGAAGGCATCAACCGAACAAAACCCGCCGCCAGCACTGGACGAAACGCCTGAAAGCGTGCAGGATGCGCCACCCCAGCAAGATGAGAACACGTCGGCAGCGAGTGCCGACCACCACGCCGAGACGGCGTTAACCCAGCCGCTGAGCTTTGCCGATTTAGAGGCACGGCTGGCGGCACGTGCAAAGCGTCAACACGAACACGCTAGCACGCAGACCAACGATGTGAGGTCAGACGACCATGAGTCAGAGTAACACCACCACGCCCCCCTCCAGCGAAAAGCTGCAGAAAGTCCTCGCCCGTGCGGGCCTTGGCTCCCGTCGTGAAATGGAAACCGCCATTGCCGACGGCCGAGTGAAGGTGAATAGCCAGGTCGCCAAACTGGGCGACCGAGTGGAAGCGCGGGATAAGGTCAGCTTTGATGACCGCCCGGTGACGCTGCGTCCGGAAGAGGAAGTGCCGCGTCGGGTCATTATGTACAACAAGCCAGAAGGCGAGCTGTGCACCCGTAAAGACCCGGAAGGCCGTCGCACGGTCTTTGAGCGCCTACCGCGCCTGAAAGGCGAGCGCTGGATTGCCATTGGCCGCTTGGACATCAACACCAGCGGCTTGCTGCTGTTCACCACCGACGGTGAACTTGCCAACCGCTTGATGCACCCCTCTACCCAAGTAGAGCGTGAGTACGCGGTGCGGGTCATGGGCGACGTCAAGCGTGAGCATATCGTCGCCATGGTCGACGGCGTCATGCTAGAAGATGGCCCAGCGCGCTTTACCGACGTGCAGGAGTTTGGTGGCGAAGGCATTAACACTTGGTTCCACGTGGTGATTCTGGAAGGCCGCAACCGTGAAGTGCGCCGCCTGTGGGAGTCCCAGGGGCTTACCGTTAGTCGCCTGAAGCGTGTGCGCTACGGCAACATCTTCCTCGACAAGCGGGCGAAAGCCGGTGAGTGGGTCGAGCTCTCTCAGGATGAGGTGGATGACTTAGCGACGCTGGCCAACCTGGAAACCCGCAAAGTGCCTGAGCTGACGCCAGATGAGAAGAACCGCTGGAGCCGCGACAAGCATAAGCGTCGTCCGGTGCAGGCGATGCGCAAGCCGAAACCCAAGCGCGGTTAAGCTAGGCGCGGTTCAAGCAGTGCGCTCTGCACGGGGTAAGGCTTTTTGGCACCGTGCAGAGCAGTAGATATAGACGAAAGATAAAAAAGGGCTTGCTATTCACAAGCTGTATCCGTACTATATGCATCCGTTCGGACGGGTCGTTAGCTCAGTTGGTAGAGCAGTTGACTTTTAATCAATTGGTCGTAGGTTCGAATCCTACACGACCCACCATCCGAAATAAGCAAGCGCATCAGGTAGTAGTTCGACCAATGCTTTGTTTTTAATATGTGTTTTGATGTGAGTTAGTGTAGAATTTGCTAGTCGTTTTTGATTAGCGCAGCAAAATTTGGGTCGTTAGCTCAGTTGGTAGAGCAGTTGACTTTTAATCAATTGGTCGTAGGTTCGAATCCTACACGACCCACCAAATTCCGACGCCCTTGGTAGCTTGCTGCCAGGGGCGTTTTGCTATGTGCATCGTGGTGCATGGCGAAGTGACGTTGTGCTTGCAGCAACGAAGGGTTGTCCACCACAATGTCATAACAACGACGTTATTGTCCTGACTCTCAGCAGTCAGGTTGGCAGCGTGCCACCGCGAGAGACGCAGCGGTCGTTGCCCCGAGTGCGGCGCATGCGGAGCGCATACGCCGTGACTGGTGTTTAACAGGGGGATTCCCTGTTCGTCACAGTGGTAGACACAATGACTATGATGACCTCTCAAGCTGAGCTAGACGCTCCGCTACCAAGCCCATACTGTCCTACCCGTATCCCTGCGGAAGACGAAGCGCGAGTGGCTGAGATCAAGCAGTTGCTCAAGGCGAATAACGCCGTTTTGGTAGCGCATTACTATACCGACGACGCCATTCAGCAGTTGGCCGAAGAGACTGGTGGCTGCGTAGCTGATTCCCTGGAAATGGCCCGCTTCGGTGCCCGTCACGATGCCACCACGCTGGTGGTTGCAGGCGTGCGCTTTATGGGCGAAACGGCCAAGATCCTTTCCCCAGAAAAGCGTGTGTTGATGCCTACGCTCGAAGCGACCTGCTCGCTCGATATTGGCTGCCCGATTGACGAG
Organism: Halomonas sp. Ps84H-12; assembly: GCF_024124725.1. Taxonomy (NCBI): domain Bacteria; kingdom Pseudomonadati; phylum Pseudomonadota; class Gammaproteobacteria; order Oceanospirillales; family Halomonadaceae; genus Halomonas; species Halomonas sp. Ps84H-12. The sequence goes on from NZ_JAMXSJ010000019.1 coordinate 42,572, forward strand.
TTCAGCGCGTTCTGCGATGCCCATCCGGACCGTACCGTGGTGGTGTATGCCAATACCTCGGCGGCGGTAAAAGCGCGTGCCGATTGGGTCGTGACCTCTTCGATTGCCGTGGAGGTCATTGAGCACCTGCAGGCGAAGGGTGAAAAGATTTTGTGGGCACCGGATAAGCATCTGGGTGGCTATATTCAGAAAAAAACCGGTGCCGACATGCTGATGTGGGACGGTGCCTGCATCGTGCACGAGGAGTTCAAGGCGAGAGGTATCGAGGATCTAAAGCGCCTCTACCCAGATGCCGCCGTGCTCGTGCATCCGGAATCGCCGGAGGCCGTCGTCAAGCTGGCCGATGTGGCGGGTTCCACCTCGCAACTGATCAAGGCGGCGAAAACCCTGCCCAACGAGCAACTGATCGTAGCGACCGATCGCGGCATTTTCTTCAAGATGCAGCAGGCGGTGCCTGGCAAAACGCTCTTTGAAGCGCCCACTGCCGGTAACGGCGCGACCTGCCGCAGCTGTGCCCACTGCCCGTGGATGGCGATGAACGCGTTGGATAATTTGGCTGGCGCGCTGCGTGAAGGCAGCGGCGAGATCTTTGTTGATGATGCCTTGCGTCAGCAGGCGTTAAAGCCCCTTGAGCGTATGCTGAACTTTAACGCTTAAACATTAGCGCTTAAGTATCAGCGCTTTAATATCAGTACAACGTTTCTGCTGTAAGCCAAAAGCCCGAACGCGATGCGTCGGGCTTTTTTGTATGTTTTGCATGTGCTTTAGGGCGCTAAAACTTCTCTAGCGCCTCTCGGTACTCAAGAAACGCTTCTCTGCGCTGTTCAATGCGCGCTAGCGCCTGAGTGTCGTTTTCCTGCTGGGCGGCGTCTTTGGCAATACTTAACTGTCGAATGCCGCGGTCCACTCGACCGGTAAGCTGCAGGTGCTCGGCGCGGGCCAGGTGACCCCAGCCGTTAAACCCGCTGCGCCCGGCGGCCTCTGCCAGCAGGTTGAAGCCCTGGGGGCTTTCCGGGTGCTGCGTGGTGATATCTCGAAGCAGATCGTAAGCCGCTTCTGGATCGCGCTGTAGCTGCGCCTCCGCTAGGGTCAACTGAGCAGGCAGATAGTTAGGCATCAGCCGCAGCAGCCGCTGGCTGCGGGAAATGGCCTCATCGTAGCGTTGGGCTTCAAGGGCTACGTTCGCCGCGGAGGCGGGCAGCATGCCGTAATCAGGAAGCTCGTTGGCAAGCTGGTCGAGGGTTTGCAGTGCGCGGTCGGTTTGGCCATTGTGCGCATCAATGAGTGCATTGATATAACGCAGCGCAGGCTCCTCGGCATCCTCCTGCGCCAGCCGCGAAGCCGCTTGTTGGGGCGTGTTGCGGTAAATGCTCAGCAGGGCGCGAGCGCGCATCATGTCGTAGAGCGTATCGCTGGTGTAGCGGCTGGCCACGCTAAGCTGAGAAACCCGCGCTTGGGCGTCGCTCAGGCGGCTATCTGACACAGGGTGGGTCAATAGAAATTCAGGCGGCGTGCCGCCTTGAAGCCGCGACAGGCGCTGCATGGTATCGAACATACGCACCATGGCCTCTGGGTCGTAGCCTGCCTCTGCCATGGCCTGTAGGCCAATACGGTCAGCCTCCTGTTCAAAACGTCTGGAGTAGGTGAGCTGGTCCTGAATAAGCGCCGCCTGAGAGCCCATGGCGGTGGCAATGCCTGCATCGCCGCCGCCGCTGGCAGCAATCAGCATACCGGCTAGCATAGCCGCCATGGCGGGCAGCTGGGTCTGTTCTGCACGGGCGCTGCCACGGGCGTAGTGGCGTTGGGAAAGGTGGCCAAGCTCGTGGGCAATCACCGATACAAAAGCGCCTTCATCTTCAGCAAAGGCAAACAGCCCTGAATTAATGCCCACCACGCCGCCGGGCACCGCAAAGGCGTTGAGCGAACGGTTATCCACCATCACCGTGGTGGTTTGCAGGCTGCCGAGCTGGCTGTAAGGAGCCAGGCGTGCCACCAGGCTCTCCAGGTAGTCGCTGACAATAGGATCCTGCCACTGTGGGGCCTGGGCACGAAACTGGCGCAGCCATGCGCGGCCAAGGCGAAACTCTTCATTGCTTACCGATACCGGTGCGCCCCCTAAACTGGGCAGTTGATAGTCGTCATAGCTGTGGCTGGGCAAGCTAACGCACAAAGCGCTGAGCGAGAGCGCAAGCGTGCAGGCCCAGCGAGAGTAGGCGGGTCTAAAATGCAGCATGACATCCCCATTCGTTCGAATAATAGGCACGGCTAACAACGGTGTGACATTGATTCAGGCAGGGAAGTGCCGTTAAATCAATATCGCAGTGGGCATCGCAAAAAAACAGTTTATGCAACAATGCGATGGTTATGTAGCCATTGAACGATTTAGCACCATGGAAGCGGCCTTTGGGGGAGAGTATGTCTGAGCAAACAGCGTCAGGGTTAGCCGAAGGGCTTAAGCCCGATCAAGTGTTGGACGCCACCGGATTGCACTGCCCGCTACCGCTTTTAAAGGCGAAGCAGGCATTGGCGGGTCTGGCGCCGGGCCAACTGCTGGAAGTAAGTGCGACCGATGCGGGTTCGTGGCGGGATATGGCGGCATTTACTGAGCTAAGCGACCATGTGATGGAAGCGCGGGTGCAGCGCGGCGACGTGTATGTATTTTGGATTCGTAAAGCAGGGAACACCCACTCATGACCATGCGCAGTATTCTGAAAAGTTGGGTAGAGCGCTACTTTTCAGACGAAGAGGCGTTAATTCTTCTGGTGGTGCTGGTGGCAGGGTTTGCCGCCATTATTTGGTTTGGCCGCATGTTGGCACCGTTCTTTACCGCGTTGGTGCTGGCGTTTTTACTGCAAGGCGTGGTTAGCGCGCTCACGCGACGTCGAGTGCCGCATTTGCTGGCTGTCATTATGGTGTTTTTGGCATTTGTCAGCGTGCTGCTCACGCTAGCGTTTATCTTGATGCCGCTGATCTGGAATCAGCTGGTCGGGCTCGTTCAAGAGACGCCGCGCATGTTTGCCAGCGGCCAGGGCTGGCTAGATCAGTTGCAGGAGCGCTTCCCTAATATCGTGACGCCTGATCAGATGCAGAGCTGGATTGGCGTCGCCGGGCGGGAAATTAGTCAGCTAGGTCAGCGCGCCTTGACGCTCTCGTTGACCTCGCTTGGCAATGTCATGTCGTTGATCATCTATTTGGTGTTAGTGCCGATTTTGGTCTTTTTTATGCTGAAAGATCGTGAGGCGCTGGTGGGCTTTACGCTCTCGCTGCTGCCGCAGAAGCGTACGCTGCTGACGCGCATCTGGCATGAAATGGATCGCCAAATCGCCAACTATATCCGCGGTAAGTCCATTGAGATCGTCATCGTCGGCACGGTGGCGTATATCACCTTTGCCTTTTTTGGCTTGCCCTATACGGCGCTACTGGCCGTGCTGGTCGGTTTTTCCGTATTGGTGCCCTACATTGGCGCGGCGGTGGCAACCATCCCCGTGGCGGCGGTAGCGGGCTTCCATTTCGGTATTAGCGAGCAGTTTGTCTACGTTTTAGTGGCCTACGGCGTGCTGCAGGCACTGGATGGCAACGTACTTGCCCCCGTGCTGTTCTCAGAAACCAATAACATCCACCCAGTCTCGATTATCGTTGCGGTGCTGTTCTTTGGCGGTATTTGGGGATTCTGGGGGGTGTTTTTTGCCATCCCGCTTGCCACGCTGCTGAAAGCGCTGGTGTATGCATGGCCAAGAGGGCTTGAAGGCCGACAAACATCGCAGGTGCCACCGCTGAAGCAGGATTAGCCGTGAGCATGGCTGTGCCCGATATGGGCACAGCCAGCGGTGCATTATTACTGGCTATTCAGTGCCTGCGCCGCGCTTAGTACCTCATCTACGTGGCCAGGAACTTTAACGCCGCGCCACTCTTGGGCAAGCTTGCCATCCTGGTCGATCAAGAAGGTGCTACGCTCGATGCCCAGGTGCTCTTTGCCGTACATTTTCTTGAGTTTGATCACATCAAACAGCTGACAAACGGTTTCGTCTTTGTCGGAAATCAGTTCAAAGTTGAAATCCTGCTTGGCTTTGAAGTTTTCCTGGGCGCGCAGACCGTCCCGGGAGACACCGATGACCACGGTGTTGGCAGCATCGAAGGCAGTTTTGCGATCACGGAAGTCGCCGCCCTCGGTGGTGCAGCCTGGCGTGCTGGCTTTCGGATAGAAGTAGATGACTACCTGCTTGCCACGCAGTTCCGACAGCGTGATGGTGGTGTCGCCGGTGACTGGGGCGGAAAAATCAGGGACGGGCTGGCCGAGTTCAATCGCCATAAAGGCTCCTTATGGGGGTGACTTTCATAGAAAATTACACGCAAGCGCTGCGCTGCTGTCAAAGCGTTAAGTAAACTCGCAGCGCTTTACGCTGTACAGGCTCGAATCGCCTGAGTACCATTTGCTGTTTGTGGGCAGGGGTGATCGCGCTCCTTCAAAGTATCAACGCCGCGTCTTAACTCAATGTACGTCATTGCACCCTACGTGGCAGCTTGATTTCAACTTTTTGCAGGTGAGGAAAATACGGATGATCACAGGCAGCATTGTCGCCCTGGCGACGCCGATGAAAGTCAATGGCGACATCGACTGGGAGGCGCTTCGTCGTCTGGTGAACTTCCACCTCGATAATGGCACTGATGCCATCGTCGCTGCGGGCACCACGGGTGAACCCACGACCATGTCCTTTGCTGAGCACTTTGATGTGATCCGCAGCGTGGTTGAAGAAGTCAATGGTCGCATTCCTGTCATTGCCGGTACCGGGGCGAACGCTACCTCGGAAGCCGTTGAGCTGGCGCGCTACGCCAGTGAAGTGGGCGCGGACTACTGCCTATCCGTCTGCCCCTACTACAATAAGCCTACCCAGGAAGGCCTGTACCAGCACTTTAAAGCGGTCGCTGAAGGTAGCAAACTTCCGGTCATTATGTACAACGTTCCTGGCCGCACTTGCTCCGATCTCTACAACGAGACGGTGGTGCGCTTAGCGGAAGTGAACAACATTATCGGCCTGAAAGATGCCACCGGGAACCTTGAGCGCGCTGAGGATCTAATCTCACGCCTGAAAGGCAGCGATTTCATGCTCTACTCGGGTGATGACGCAACGGCCTGCGATTTCATGCTAATGGGTGGGCATGGTGATATCTCCGTGACCGCGAACGTTGCCCCCAAAGCCATGCATGACCTGTGCGCGGCTGCTGTGGCGGGCGATGCCGATAAGGCTCACCAAATTAATACGCGCTTGATGCCGCTGCACACTAACCTAGGCATTGAATCTAATCCCATTCCCGTAAAGTGGGCGCTGCACCGCATGGGTTACATGGAAGCAGGTATACGTCTGCCGCTGACGTGGCTGTCGGAGAAGTACCACGGCACGGTAAGCGAAGCACTGCAGCTGGCGGGCGTCGTAGAGGAGTAACCCGGCGCTCGAAACCCTTTTGCTACCCGGTGATGGCATGGCCTTCCGGGTAACTGATCTGTTGACTGTTAAGGTGGCTTGATGAGCTCTGTGCTTGAACAACGTGCGCTTAAATGGATACCGCTGGCACTCGCAGCTGCTGTCACACTGGCAGGTTGCGCGCGCGATGGTTATTACCACGACCGCAACTTGGACTACACCGAAGCGGCTCCTGCGCCGCCCCTCGTGCTGCCTGAAACCCGTAATACGCAGCGTTACCAAGATGCCATGCCCGTTCCCCAGGTAGCGTTGCAGGGTTCACAGCTTGACGAACCGGCAGAGATTGAACCGCCGCAGTCGTTGGCCATTGGTGGTGGATTAGAGCCTGAGTACGTTGAGCGCCGTCAGGTGGGCGATCAAAGTTGGTTAGTAGTTGCCGCCGATCCCGGTACCGTTTGGCCACAACTGGAAGCGTTTGTACGCAGCCGCCAGCTTCCTGTTCAAGAGAGCAGTGCCAACCAAGGCGTGATCGTGACCCCGCAAGCGACGTTGCGCCTGCAGAGTGCCCTACGCGCTGGTAGCAGCGAAGTGCGCTGTGACCAGAGTGGGCAAAGTGCTGAGAGCTGCTTAACGGCACTAGAGCAGTATCTGGGCGCGCGTAGCGCAACGGCTAGCTCCTCTTCCTGGACCGCTCAGCGCTTGGCTAGCGAGCAAACGCTGCAACTGCGTCAACAGGGCGATGAGTGGGAAGTGCTGATTCCGCAACCCACCGACCGCGTTTGGGCGGAGCTGAACCACTACCTCTCTCTTGATTTCACCCAAGAGGGGCAGCGTAATCTGCTCGCGACCTCCGCCGATGACTATGAGTTCTTGGTGGAGTACATGACGGAAACTGAGCGTGGGCGCAACCCGCTGCAGATCGTCTTTAGCCCTGATGTTCGTCGCATGTCTCAGCAGATTCGACTAGCGCTTGAGCCCAACGGTGACCAGACCGTGCTGCGGGCTATCAACGCCAGCGAGCGTAGTTTTAGCGCTGATGATCAGCGCGAGTTGCTTGAGCGCGTCTCCGGCTACTTACGTTAACCCTTTGACTCTCACTTTCTCACGGAGCCTCCATGGAAAAGCGCCAAGAACTCTATGCCGGCAAGGCAAAATCTGTCTACACCACTGACGATCCTGACCTGCTGGTACTGCAATTTCGTGATGACACCAGCGCTTTCGATGGTAAAAAGAAAGAGGCGCTGGCCCGTAAGGGGATGGTGAACAACATTTTTAACGCTTTCATCATGGAGCGTTTAGAAGAGGGCGGTATCCCGACGCATTTTGAGAAGCAGCTTTCCGACAACGAAAGTCTGGTCAAAAAAATGCAGATGATTCCGGTCGAGTGCGTGGTGCGCAACATTGCCGCAGGTGGTTTGGTGAAGCGACTGGGCGTGGAAGAGGGGATTGCCCTTAACCCGCCGACCTTTGAGCTGTTCTTAAAGAACGATGAGAAGGGCGACCCGATGATCAATGAGTCGCTGGCGGAAACCTTTGGCTGGGCAACCCCCGAGCAGCTCGCCAAAATGAAGACGTTAACTTTTAAGGTGAATCACATCCTCAAACAGCTGTTTGCCGAAGGCGATATGCTGCTGGTGGATTACAAGCTGGAGTTCGGTGTGTTCAAAGGCGAGGTGGTACTGGGTGATGAGTTCTCCCCGGATGGCTGCCGTTTATGGGATGCCAACACCCGCGAGAAGCTGGATAAGGACCGCTTCCGTCAGGGGTTGGGTGGCGTCATTGAAGCCTACGAAGAAGTCGGCCGTCGTCTAGGGATTACCTTTCCCGCCTAACGTGTTTCGTTAGTCAGCGTATCGATCGCCACCACCTTCAGGGTGGTGGCGTCGTTTTCAAGGGGTGTTTCTTTTACCGCTTGGAATTTCACGTCTACATCCCGCAGTCGCACCCCGAAAATGCGCTCGCTCTGCCCTTCACGCTGGTAGGCCGGTCGTGGGTCTTGGCCTAACACCTGTTCTATCAGCGTGTGCAGCGATGCGCCGTCGGCGCGGGCGGCAAGGCTGGCCTGGGCGGCCTGGCTAAAGCTCACGGGCAGCAGTGACGGGGCGCTGGGGGCAAATCCCGCCCGCGCCTCGGGCTTCGCTTCGGCCCAGGGCAGGTAGGGTTTAATATCGACCACTGGCGTGCCGCTGACCAAGTCACAGCCTGCCAAGTGCAAACTCACCCCTTGCTGAGTATCAATGTGCGATAGCTCAATCAGCGAAAGCCCCAACCGGTTAGGGCGATGGGTGCTGCGGCTGGCAAAGACGCCGACTTTACGGTTGCCACCCAGGCGCGGCGGGCGCACTAAGGGCGTCCACCGGGTTGGGCTTTGATGAAAGATGAATGATATCCATAGGTGGCTAAAGTCTTCCAAGCCCCGTACGGTGAGAGGATCATCAAACGGCGCTGTGAGTACTAGACGTGCATTGGCCGCTGGCGCTAACCCAGGCTGGCGGGGGACGCCGAATTTATCCGGATAGTCGCTGATGATATGACCAATGGGCGTCAGCGCAAATGACGCGCTATCTGAACGATCGTGCATAGCACTGCCTTTTGAAGGTTGGTCGGTGCCAACGTGGTCAACGAAGTCGTGGGTATTTAGTAATGTAGCGATGAGTATAAAATAGCCAACTGGCGGCAGACAGTGAGTTGTCCGTTGCCAGCCGCTAAATCGCATTGAGGCGAAGCATGTTGAAAACGAACGAACGCGCACCATCCCCTGCGCCCACCGCCCGCGTTACCTATCGCGCGGCATTAGCCAAGGATGCCGCTGATCAGGCGGAAGTATTTTACCATGCCGTCATGCAGGGGGCGGCCACCCATTACGGGTTGGATGAGCGCCGCGCCTGGGCCAATGCGCTACCCCGCGAGGCGAGCGCTTGGGCGGCGCGCCAAGCGCTATATACTACGCTGGTAGCCGCTTGTGATGGCCGGTGCGTCGGTTTTTTAGAGCTTAATATCAGCGCTGGACGTATTGAGACCCTCTACGTGTGGCCGTCATTAGCGGGACGCGGCATAGGCACCACGCTACTGATCCATGCCGAGCGTATTCTGCTGGAACATGGCGTGTCTCAGGTGGAGATTGAAGCAAGTTTGGTGCTTTATGAGCGCCTGCTGCGCCGAGGGTTCGATAACCTCGGCGAGCAGTGGGTGGAACGCAGTGGTGAAATGCTGCGCCGCTACCGGCTGGTGAAACAGCTCAGCGCCGTAGAAACCTAACGACTAAACGTTAAAGGTTTGAGTGATCCGCATCGACAGGTCAATGGATTTGACGTCTTTCGTCAGCGCGCCGCTGGAGATGCAATCGACCCCCGTGTCGGCAATCGCTCTCAGCGTAGAGTTATCTACGTTGCCAGAGGCTTCCAGCGTGGCACGGCCGCCGTTGATTTCTACCGCTACGTGGAGATCTTCAATGGCGAAGTTATCCAGCATAACGATGTCGGCACCTGCCGCCAGCGCTTGGTCCAACTCCTCGAAGGTTTCGACTTCCACTTCTACCGGCAGGTCGCTGGCTAGTTTTCGGGCCTGCGCCACGGCGGCCTGAATGCCACCACAGGCCGCGATGTGATTCTCCTTGATCAAGAAGGCATCCCACAGGCCCAGGCGGTGATTATGGCCACCGCCACAGGTGACTGCGTACTTTTGTGCCAAGCGTAGCCCCGGTAGCGTTTTGCGGGTGTCCAGCAGGCGTACGCCGGTGCCTTCGATCAGGTCTACATAGCGGCGAGTGGCGGTGGCCGTGGCAGACAGCGTCTGCAGAATGTTCAGCGCTGCGCGTTCACCGGTCAGCAGGCTACGGGCCGGGCCTTCAATCTCTAAAAAACACTGCTCCGCATCTAAAACATCGCCGTCAGCAGCCTGCCAGCGTAATGTCACGCGGCTATCCAAACGACGAAAAATTTCATCAACCCAGGCAACTCCGCAGAGCACGGCAGGTTCACGGGTGATCACCTTAGCGGTTGCCCACTGGTTCTCAGGAATCAGCTGAGCCGTGATATCTCCCGTGCCAACGTCTTCCGCTAACAGGCGGGCAGCACAGGCGCGAATCTCTTCAGCAAGAGCAGTTTGATAATCCATAGCGGTGAGGTCTCTGGGCGTCGTCTTCGATGACGGGCATTATAGTGAAACAGAACGCTAACGTAGAGGAGCGTGTGCGATCATGAACCAAGAAAACAGGGCAGGGCAGTGGTCCAGGGCACGGCAGGTAGCGTCGCCTAACCAGGATGCACGCCCTCACGGCGAGGTATCGCTGCTGCTCTTGCACGCCATTAGCCTGCCGCCAGGGCAGTTCTCGGGCGATGCCATCGAGGCGCTATTCACCAATCGACTGCCCCCGGACGGACACCCTTTCTTTGCCGAGATCGCCCACCTGCGGGTATCGGCCCATCTGTTGATCCGTCGCGACGGCGAGTGCGTTCAGTTCGTCGATACCGACCAGCGTGCCTGGCATGCCGGTCGCTCCTGCTGGTGGGACCCTGCGCTGGGCGTATGGCGATCCAGGCTCAACGATTTTTCTGTGGGCATCGAACTTGAGGGCGATGATTGCACTCCCTTTACCCAAGCGCAGTACACTTCCCTCGTCGACGCGGTGGGGTGGCTGATGGCTCGCTACCCGGCTTTGACGCCACAGCGAATCACCAGCCATGCCAAAGTAGCGCCGCTGCGTAAAACCGATCCAGGGCCCGCCTTCGATTGGGCGTATTTCCGCCAGCGATTGTCACAGGCGGCCTTTAAACGATAAAAGCGTGGGTTAAAAAGTAGCGTTAAGTGGTTCTTGAGGCAGACAATAAAACGGTAGTTTAACTACATTCAGAAGGCGTTAGTCGCAGCGACAAAGGTCTTATAAAGCGCTTATGTTGCAGTGCAATAGTTTGTTTTCGATGGCTTTTTGCGGCGTGCCGGAATTGGCAGCGTGGCGACTTTGCGGTATCTTCGCATATACAAAAGGCTAATTTTTACCAAATACCTGTAGCTTAACTACATTCATGAAAGCGTAGCTCATTGAATGTAGGGTGAAAATCCCCTGCTCGATGCATCGCGTCGGCTATTCACAGGCCTGTGGTGGCCAAACACTGCAGCCGCCCCAGGCCCGAAGGGTTGGCGGGGCTCATTGTCATTTATCGTCATTCGGAGAGACCTCTATGAGTCTGGAGACAAGAGAAGATCTCGATCCGGTCGAAACCACGGAGTGGCTGGAATCCCTGGAATCGGTACTGGATCGTGAGGGCGAAGATCGTGCCCGCTACCTGATGACCCGCCTGGCGGATCGCCTGCGCCGGGACGGGATGAAGGTGCCCTTCTCGGTGACAACCCCCCACCGTAATACGATCCCGGTTCATCGCGAAGCGCCCATGCCGGGCGACCTGTTCATGGAGCGTCGCATTCGTTCCCTGATTCGCTACAACGCGATTGCCCAGGTGATTCGTAACAACCGGGCCAACCCGGGCCTGGGGGGCCACATTGCAAGCTTCATGTCGTCCGCCACGCTGTACGACGTGGGCTTCAACCACTTCTTCCGCGCCCCCAAAGGCGACTTTGAAGGCGACCTGATTTATATCCAGGGCCACGTGGCACCGGGTATCTATGCGCGCTCCTTCCTGGAAGGCCGCCTGACCGAAGAGCAGATGGACAAGTTCCGTCGTGAAGTCGACGGCGATGGCCTCTCTTCCTACCCGCACCCGTGGCTGATGCCGGACTACTGGCAGTTCCCCACGGTCTCCATGGGTCTTGGCCCGATTCAGGCTATCTACCAAGCCCACGTGATGAAGTACCTGCATCACCGTGAGCTGAAAGACATGCACGACCGCAAGATCTGGTGCTTCATGGGCGACGGCGAGTGTGACGAGCCGGAATCCCTAGGCGCGATCTCCCTGGCGGGCCGTGAGAACCTCGATAACCTGATCTTCGTGATCAACTGTAACCTGCAGCGCCTGGACGGCCCGGTACGCGGCAACTCCCGCGTTATGGACGAGTTCGAAGGCGTCTTCCGCGGTGCCGGTTGGAACGTGATCAAGGTCGTTTGGGGTCGTCTCTGGGATCCGCTGTTCGAGAAGGATAAGAAAGGCATCCTTCAGAAGCGCATGGACGAGGCGGTCGACGGCGAGTACCAGAACTACAAGGCGAACGGCGGTGCTTACACCCGTGAGCACTTCTTTGGTAAGTACCCAGAAACCGAAGCGATGGTCAAAGACCTCTCCGACGAGGATATCTGGAAGCTCAACCGGGGTGGCCACGACCCGTTCAAGGTCTACGCGGCTTACCACGAAGCGGTCAACACCAGCAACGGCAAGCCCACGGTCATCCTGGCGCACACCGTTAAAGGGTACGGCATGGGCAGCGGCGATGGCGAAGCCGCCAACGAAGCCCACCAGGTCAAGAGCATGGAGTACGAAGCGCTGAAGAAATTCCGCGACCGCTTCGGCATTCCGCTCACCGACGAGCAGCTCAAAGACGTGCCGTACTACAAGCCGGAAGAGGACTCTCCCGAGCTCAAGTACATGCACCTGCAGCGCGAGCGTCTCAACGGCTACCTGCCGAGCCGCCGCAGCGATTTCGAAGCGCTGGAAATCCCCAGCCTGGAAGACAAGACGTTTGCTTCTCAGATGGGCGGTTCTAAAGGCCGCGAAATCTCAACCACCATGGCCTTCGTGCGTATCCTGAACGGCCTGGTGAAAGACAAGCAGCTGGGCAAGCAGGTTGTGCCGATTGTCCCCGATGAGGCCCGTACCTTCGGTATGGAAGGCATGTTCCGCCAGCTGGGTATCTACACTGCCGAAGGTCAGAAGTACGAGCCGGTCGATAAAGGCCAGATCATGTACTACCGCGAGGACCAGAAAGGTCAGGTACTCGAGGAAGGCATTACAGAGGCAGGCGCGATGTCGGCGTGGATCGCCGCTGCGACTTCCTACAGCAACAACAACATCACCTTGCTGCCGTTCTACATCTACTACTCGATGTTCGGCTTCCAGCGTATTGGTGATTTGGCATGGGCCGCAGGCGACCTGCAGGCGCGTGGCTTTATGGTCGGCGGCACCGCCGGGCGTACCACGCTCAACGGCGAAGGCCTGCAGCACCAGGATGGCCACAGCCTGATTCAGGCCTCCACCATCCCCAACTGCCGCAGCTACGACCCGACGTACGCCCATGAAGTTGCGGTCATCGTGCAAGACGGTCTGAAGCGCATGTTCACGGACAAAGAGAGCTGCTTCTACTACCTGACCGTGATGAACGAGAACTACGAGCACCCCGAGCTTGAGAACGTACCGGCCGACGACATCGTCAAGGGCATGTACCTGCTTAAAGAGACCCAGGGTGACAAAGGGCGCGTTCAGCTGCTGGGTTCCGGCACCATTCTGCGTGAAGTGGAAGCTGCCGCTGAGCTGCTGGCCAACGACTGGGGCATCGGGGCGGACATCTGGAGCGTGACCAGCTTCAACGAGCTGCGTCGTGAAGCGCTGCTGCTGGAGCGTGAAGCGTTCCTCAACCCGGATGCCGAGGCCAACAAGCCCCACGTTACCAAGTGCCTGGAAGGTCGTGATGGCCCGGTGATTGCGTCTACCGACTACATGAAGCTCTACGCGGATCAAGTACGTGCTTGGGTGCCCAGTGATTACACCGTGTTGGGTACCGACGGCTTTGGTCGTTCTGATACCCGCGAGAAGCTGCGCTACTTCTTCGAAGTAGACCGCTACTTCGTCACCGTTGCTGCGCTGCGTGCGCTGGCCGACCGTGGTGAGCTTGATCGCAAGCAGGTTGGCGAAGCGCTGAAGAAATATGGCATCGATGCCAACAAGCCGAACCCGCTGACCAGCTAAACCGCTGCCCGGCGGACAGATGTCCGCCGGCTCGATCCGATTTGGAAGGAGCGCGACCTTGAGTAGCGAAATCATCAAAGTTCCCGACATCGGTGGGGATACCGATGTCGAAATCATCGAGATTGCGGTGTCAGAAGGCGACGTCATCGAAGCGGAAGACACCCTGATCACTCTGGAATCCGACAAAGCCAGCATGGATGTACCGGCCCCGAAAGGCGGCAAGGTGGTCAAAGTGTTGGTGAAAGAGGGCGATAAAGTCTCCGAAGGCGACGATATCGTTGAGCTGGAAGTGGAAGGTGGCGGTGAGAGCGATGCCGAGCCAGAAGCCGCCGCAGAAGACAGCCAGCCCGAAGCCGACGCGCCCGCCAAGCAGCCAGAAGCGGCCCCTGCGCCGAAGAAAGCCAGCGGTGGCAAGCAGACCGTCGACATCAAGGTGCCTGACCTTGGCGGCTCCGATAACGTCGAGATCATCGAAGTCGCCGTGAGCGAAGGCGATGACGTCAACGCTGAAGACCCGTTGATCACCCTGGAGTCTGACAAGGCTTCCATGGACGTGCCTAGCCCGCACAGCGGTAAGATCGTGTCGCTAACGGTGAAAGAGGGCGACACCGTTTCCGAAGGCGACGTGATTGGCCAGATGGAGATCGCGGGCGAAGGTGACGATACCGACGACGCGGACGCGCCTGAGCAGGCTGACGAGTCTGCCACCGCTAACCAATCTGCCGACGCCGAAGACGATGCGGCCGAAGAAGAGGGCGGCAGCGGCGAGCCCGAACGCAAAGAGATTCGCGTGCCGGATCTGTCAGGCTCTTCTGACGTGCCGATTATCGAAATTGGTGTTGCCGCTGGCGATGAAGTTGACATCGAAGACCCGCTGATCACTCTGGAGTCTGACAAAGCCTCCATGGACGTGCCAAGCCCCTTCAAGGGCAAGATTCTGGAGCTCACCGTCAAAGAGGGTGATACGGTCTCCGAAGGTGACGTGATCGGCTATATGGAAGTCGCGGGTGCCAAGAAAGCCGCACCCAAAAAAGCGGCTCCTGAAAAGGCGGATAGCAAGCCGCAGAGCGCACCCAGCGCCAAGCAGGCTTCTCCGGCGGGTTCTCCCAGCCCCGAAGCGCAAATGGCCGCGCATAAGCCGCGTGACGGCAAGCTGGTTCACGCAGGACCCGCAGTACGCATGCTGGCCCGTGAGCTAGGCGTCGACCTTGGCCTCGTGAAGCCCAGCGGCCCGAAAGACCGCGTGCTGAAAGAGGACGTACAAGCGTACGTTAAGCAAGCCATTGCGAACCAGGGCAAAGCCCAGGCAGCCGCTCCTGCTGCCAGCGGTGGTGCAGGTATCCCCGCCGTGCCGGAAGTCGACTTCAGCCAGTTTGGTGAAGTGGAAGAGAAGCCGATGGGTCGCCTGCTCAAGATGGGCGCAACGAACCTGCACCGCAGCTGGCTCAACGTACCCCATGTGACTCAGTTCGATGAAGCCGACATCACCGAGCTTGAGAACTTCCGTAAAGCTATGAAGGCGGAAGCCGAAGCCCAGGGAGCCAAGCTCACGCCGCTGCCCTTCCTGGTCAAGGCGTGTGCCTTTGCACTGCGCAAGTTCCCGCAGTTCAACGTCAGCTTGAAAGGCGACGGCGATACGCTGGTATGGAAGAAGTACGTCCATATCGGTATCGCGGTGGATACGCCGGACGGTCTGATGGTGCCCGTGCTGCGCGACGCCGATAAGAAGTCCTTGATTGAGATTGCCAAGGAGATGGCGGAGCTGGGCAAGAAAGCGCAAACCAAGAAGCTCAAGCGGGAAGAGATGACCGGTGGCTGCTTCACCATTTCGAGCCTGGGTTCGATTGGTGGCACGGCCTTCACGCCGATCGTCAACGCCCCTGAGGTCGCGATCTTGGGTGTATCGAAAGCGCAGATGAAGCCGGTATGGGATGGCAGTGCTTTCCAGCCGCGCTTGATGATGCCGCTGTCACTCTCCTACGATCACCGCGCGATCAACGGTGCGGATGCAGCGCGATTCACCGCCTTCCTGGCGGACGTGCTCACCGATATCCGTCGCTTGCTGCTGTAAGCGATCATACGAGCAAGCCACAAGCGGCGCCCTTTCGGGCGCCGCTTGTGTTTAAACGGCTTAGCCGTGTAAACGGTGGCTTGGCGCAAACAGGGTGACCAAAGTACTAACGCTGGCCACTTTGCTGTTTTTGCTCAAAAAAACACAAAATAATCGTGCTCTCAGGCTTTTGGGGAGTTGTGTCGCCTGAACGGCACGGTTATTGTCGGTTCATTGATTTCATCTATCACTACCATTCAAGACGATCATTCAAGGAGCAGTGCCATGCGTTTAATCCTGTTGGGTGCCCCCGGCGCAGGGAAGGGGACTCAGGCTCAGTTTATTTGTGAGCAGTTCAAGATTCCCCAAATTTCCACCGGGGATATGCTGCGCGCCGCTATCAAGGACGGCACTGAGCTGGGCCTGAAGGTTAAAGAGATTATGAACAGCGGTGGTCTGGTGTCGGATGACATCATCATCGACCTGATCAAAGAGCGTATTAGCCAGCCCGACTGTGAGAATGGGTTCCTGTTTGACGGCTTCCCGCGCACCATTCCTCAGGCAGATGCCATGAAGGAGGGCGGTGTGAAACTCGATCACGTACTGGAAATCGCCGTGCCGGATGAAGAGATCGTCAGCCGTTTGGCAGGTCGCCGCGTACACCCGGCCTCTGGTCGCGTGTATCACATCGAGCACAATCCGCCCAAAGAACCGGGTAAAGACGATGTGACCGGTGAAGCGCTGATCCAGCGTGAAGACGACCAAGAGTCCACGGTGCGTAACCGCCTGTCGGTCTACCACGAACAAACCGCGCCGCTGGTGGACTACTACCAGCAGTGGGCGAAAGAGGACCCGGCCGCCGCGCCGCAGTATCACCGCGTCGAAGGCGTGGGCAGCGTGGCGGACATCACGCGCCAGGTGAAAGAAGCGCTGAGCTAAGCGCGCCGCAGCGTCACGTGTCACGATGGCCCGCAGGCTTCCTGCGGGCCATCGTCGTTTCAGGCGTGTGACGGTATACTAGAGGCCTATTTTTACGGAGTGCAACACCGCTATGTCGTCGTTATACCTTCTGGCACTGGATGCCTCCTCCAGCGCCTGTTCTGCGGCTTTGCTCCGCCAAGCAAGCGGTCAGCGTGACTGTTTGGCGCGCTATGAAATGACGCCACGCGCGCACACCAAGCGCTTGATGCCGATGGTGGATGAGCTGCTCGCTGATGCGGGCATTGCCCCACAAGCGCTGAACGCCATTGCGTTCGGGCGTGGCCCCGGTTCGTTTACCGGCCTGCGCATTGCGGCCGGTGCTGCCCAAGGCCTGGCGTTTGGCTTGGACTGCCCGCTGCTCGGCATTTCGACCTTGGAGGCGCTCGCGCTACAAGCGCATCGGCGTTATCACTTTCGCCATGTAGTCACCGCGTTGGATGCGCGCATGGGCGAAGTGTATGCGGCCACCTGGCACTGCTTGAACGATACCCTAAGCTTACAAAGTGACGAGGTCGTCATCGCGCCCAGTGCATTCTGCTTGCCGGCCGACGAGACCGATTGGGTGGGCGTAGGCTCGGGCTTTAGCCTGTGGGATGAGTTTGCTGTCGGCGTGCAGGCCAGTATGTCGCAACATCTCACGGACTTAGAACCGCGCGCAGAGGAGATGGCCTGGCTGGCCGCGCGCGACTTGGACGCAGGCTTAGGCCGGGCGGCCCATGAAGCGCAGCCGGTGTACTTGCGCAATAATGTTGCCTGGAAAAAACCGGCATGAGCCAGCCGGTGCCACAGGTGGCCCTGCCGCCAGGGCTAACCCTGGGGTATGTGAATGGTCAGCTTGCCTTAGCGGGGGATGAGCGCCAGTACGGCAAGCCGCTCAGCGTTGATTTTGTCTCGGGCAAGGCCGCGCACCGCCGTCAGTTCGGCGGCGGCCGTGGGCAATTGGTGGCCAAAGCCTGCGGGCTTACCAAGGGCATCACGCCGAGCGTGGTTGATGCCACAGCAGGCCTTGGCCGCGACGCCTTTGTGTTGGCAAGCCTAGGCGCGCAGGTGCTAATGATTGAGCGGGTCGAAGCCATTGCGGCGCTGCTGCAAGATGGCCTTGAACGTGCCGCTAGCGCAGATGAAACGGCATTGATTGCCGGGCGAATGGCACTTCGCCATGGCGACGCCGCGGAACAGTTGGCAGCTCTCATCGCTGATGCTGAGTTTGCGCCTCAGGTCATTCATCTGGACCCCATGTTCCCCCATCGCGAAAAGTCCGCGCTGGTGAAAAAAGAGATGCGCGTGTTTCGTGAGCTGGCCGGGGATGATGACGATGCCCCGCGCTTATTAGCAGCGGCGCTGGAGGTGGCAACCCACCGCGTGGTGGTGAAACGCCCGCGTAAGGCGCCGCCCATTGCTGGGCCTGCGCCGCAGCACACGCTGGAAGGCAAAACGAGCCGCTACGATCTGTACGTTCATCGTTCACTCAGCCGCTGAGCGTGGATGAAGCAGCGTAGCAAGAGAAGGAGTCTCTATGCAGCACGAGTGGCGAGAAGGAAATCGTGTGATTCTGCTGCCGGAAGCATCGCGCTTTTTACCGGCGATGTTTGAGGCGGTGAGTCAGGCGCAGCACTACGTGCTGGTGGAGCTCTATTTGATGGAGTCCGGCGAGCTCGCAAACCAAGTCATTGACGCGTTAGAAGCCGCAACGCGGCGAGGGGTGAAAACCTATCTATTGCTAGATGGCTATGGCGCCATGGGGTTGGAGCGAAGCGACCGTGAACGTTTGCAGGCAGCGGGCGTGGCCTTGCAGCTGTTCAACCCGATTGGCTTCCACTCGCTGGCACGCAATCTTAGCCGTGACCACCGCAAGATCGTGGTGGTGGATGGCGAGGTAGCCTTCACGGGCGGGTTTGGCGCGGTGGATGAATTCCTGGAGGCCTGGTACGAAATCGCCGCCCGGGTCGAAGGGCCCGTGGTGGCCGACTGGGAGGCGCTGTTTCGTCGCTTGTGGTGTTCGCGGCTGACCCGCTATGCGTCCCCGCAAGGGCCGCGTCTGGCACTGCCGGAGGCGCGGGTAGCCGAGCCGCAGGAAGAGGGTGTCAGGGGCAGGGTCATCTCGGGGCGTGGCTATCGCTACCAGGCCATTCGGCACTCACTCTACGCGCGGGTCCACCAGTCTCGCCAACGACTGTGGTTATGTACGCCCTATTTTGTGCCGACATTTGCGCTGCGTCGTCGCCTGATTCGAGCCGCCCAGCGAGGCGTCGACGTTCGTCTGCTACTGCCCGGTGCCAAGCACGACCACCCCGGCGTGCGCTATGCGGGTCAGCGTTTTTATCAAGGGCTGCTGAGAGCGGGCGTGCGTATTTTCGAGTTCCAGCCGACTTTTATACACGCCAAGTTCGTCCTGGCCGATGAGTGGGTTAGCCTCGGCTCCTGTAACTTTGACCACTGGAACCTACACTGGAACCTAGAGGCCAATCAGGAGATCGAGGACTCGGCGTTTGCCTGCGAAGTGCAGGCGCTTTTCGAGCGTAACTTTGCCGCCAGCCAAGAGGTGGATGCCCATGCCTGGGCCGCGCGGCCCTGGTGGCAGCGCGCCCGGGAGTGGGTATATGGCGCGCTGGATGGCCTGGTGACGCGGCTCAAGTAGCGGCTACTTGCGCTTTTTGCCCTTGGCAGGGGTTTTCTTGCGGGGCTTGGGTTTGGGCGTCTCGGGGGGTACGCGGTAGTGCAGGTAGAGGTCGAGCACCAGTTCGGGCAGCTGGGCCACCAGCGCTTCCTGATTGGCCTGATCGCTGGCCATCTCGGCCATGTCGGGTTCGTCGTCAAACAGACCCGAGAGCAGCATGAAGGGCAGCAGCAGGGTGGCGGCTGCCTCTTCGTCATCCTGGAACCAGGCGCTCTCGTCGCTGAATACGCCCTCCATAAAGCCTGCACACCAGTCGCCAATAGGGGTTTCCTCGGCGGGCAGGCCATCCAGCGTTAGCTCGAAGGGCAGCTCCGGTAGGCCACCTTGCTCCAGTACCGCCATGGTGTTGTCGCGCAGTAGCGTCAGCAGCTGGATGATCTCTTCGCGCTCGGCGGCGTCGCGGTAGTTGGGTTCGCCTTGGAATAGCTCCTCTAGCCACTGCTCGGTGGGCTGCTCGCTAGGGGCAACCGCCAAGGCGACTAGAAAGCCATGGGCCGAGATCAGATCGAGGGCATCTTCGCCCACTTGCTCTGAATCGAGAAAATCATCCAGCCTGTCGAGCTGTTCATCATCAAGCAGCGGCTGAGGCGGGGCATTGTCGGGCGAGTTTGCTTCGGTCACGGTATTGCGCTCTGCCATGGGGAGCCTCGTGGTCAACGTCATCTTTGAAAACCGCTGTCGATCCGTCACAATCGAGCAACGTTACTAATGGCTAGTTTATCACTAATGAAGACGTCACCACTGCCCCCTTGGCCGCGCGATGAGCTCATGTCGCGTTCTCATGACGCGCTGCTTCAGGCGGCTCAAGAGCGCGTGGCGCAGGCCCTGGCACGCTGCCGAGAAGTCTACCCAGCGCTGCCAGCCCCAAAGGTATGGTTTGATTTGAAAGGTGCTTCAGCAGGGCAGGCGCATCTTGGGCGGGGTGGACTACGCTTTAACCCAGTGCTGTTGAAAGACAATCGACAGGCCTTCTTCGATGAAGTGATTCCCCACGAGATGGCCCACTGGCTGGTCTTTCATCTGGCCAACGGCACGCGCTTAAAGCCCCACGGCCGCGAGTGGCAGTCAGTGATGCGAAATCTGTTTGGCTTGGTGCCACGGGTGACTCACCGCTTTGATATTCAGCGTTCCCAACCGCGTCCTTATCGGTATGAGTGTGGCTGCCAAGTCCATCATTTTACCGCCAGACGTCATGCCTTGGTGGTAAAGGGGCGTCGTTATCGTTGCCGCCATTGTGATCAGACCTTGGTCTACAGCGCATTTAAAAACCTGTGATGCTATTTTAAATCATTGTTTTTAAAATAAAAAATGATAATACCAATGTCTAAAGGGAAGCCGTTCAGGACAGGTTTATGCTAGGTGAATATTACGCGCGTCGGTGTAGTCAATAATAAGGCCGACACCATTTTCTAGAGAGTGCAACTTCACGGACAAAGGCAATTTCATGAGCGAGCATAAAAACGTCTATCCAGTGCGCGATAGCATCGCTGCCAAGGCATGGGCCGATAAAGATAAATATGCGGCAATGTATCAGCAGTCCATGGACGACCCAGAAGGTTTCTGGGGCGAGCAAGCAAAACGCCTCGACTGGATTAAAACCCCCAGCAAAATCAAAAACACCTCGTTCGCCCGAGATAACGTCGATATCCGCTGGTTTGAAGACGGCGAACTTAACGTCGCGGCGAACTGCTTAGATCGCCACCTAGAGAAGCGTGGCGACCAAACGGCGATTATTTGGGAAGGCGATAACCCCAACGAATCCAAACATATTAGTTATCGCGAACTTTACGAGCGCACCAATCAGCTAGCAAACGGCTTGAAATCGCTGGGTGTTCAGAAAGGCGATACAGTAACGCTGTATATGCCGATGATTCCCGAAGCGGCCATGGCCATGTTGGCCTGCGCCCGTATCGGTGCGGTGCACTCGGTGGTATTTGGCGGCTTCTCGCCAGACGCTGTGGCCCAGCGGGTCATCGGCGCAGATTCCAAACTGGTGATCACTGCCGATGAGTCGGTTCGCGGCGGCAAGCATGTGCCGCTGAAAGAGAACGTCGACTCCGCGCTCAAGCGTGACGGAACCGATGTGTGCAAAAACGTGCTGGTTGTGAAGCGCACCGGCGGTGAGATCGACTGGCAGGAAGGCCGAGATATCTGGTTTGATGAGCTGGTCGACAAACAGTCCAGCGAGTGCCCGGCCGAGGCGATGAACGCGGAAGACCCGCTGTTCATTCTCTACACTTCAGGCTCCACCGGCGCGCCGAAAGGCTTGAAGCACACTACCGGCGGTTACCTGACTTACGCCGCCATGACGCATCAGTATGTGTTCGACTATCAAGAGGGCGAAATCTACTGGTGTACGGCGGACGTGGGTTGGGTGACCGGCCATAGCTATATCGTTTACGGTCCGCTGGCAAACGGTGCCACGACGCTGATGTTCGAGGGCGTACCGAGCTATCCGACCCACGGTCGCATGGGTGAAATCGTCGATAAGCATCAGGTCAATATCCTCTACACCGCGCCCACAGCCGTGCGTGCGCTGATGGCTCATGGCGACAACGTGATGGATTCCAGCAAGCGTGATTCGCTGCGCTTACTGGGGTCGGTGGGGGAGCCGATTAATCCCGAAGCGTGGGAGTGGTTCTACCGCGTGATCGGCAACGAGAAGTGCCCGATTGTGGATACTTGGTGGCAGACAGAAACCGGCGGCATCATGATTGCGCCGCTGCCGGGGGCCACCGACCTGAAACCAGGCTCGGCGACCACGCCTTTCTTTGGCGTCAAACCTGCCCTGGTCGATAACGAAGGCCACCAACTCGAAGGAGCCACCGAGGGCAACCTGGTGATTCTGGACTCCTGGCCGGGGCAAGCGCGCTCTATTTGGGGCGATCATGAGCGCTTCGTTCAGACCTATTTCTCTACCTACGACGGCATGTACTTCACGGGCGACGGCTGCCGTCGTGATGAGGATGGCTACTACTGGGTCACCGGCCGGGTGGACGACGTGCTGAACGTCTCCGGCCACCGCATGGGCACCGCCGAGATCGAGTCGTCGCTGGTGGCGCACTCTGCCGTGGCCGAAGCGGCTGTAGTGGGCTT
This sequence comes from Halomonas sp. Ps84H-12, assembly GCF_024124725.1. NCBI lineage: Bacteria > Pseudomonadati > Pseudomonadota > Gammaproteobacteria > Oceanospirillales > Halomonadaceae > Halomonas > Halomonas sp. Ps84H-12. The sequence continues at coordinate 64,649 of NZ_JAMXSJ010000019.1, forward strand.
CCCCCACGATATCAAAGGCCAGGGCATCTACATCTACGTGACCCTGAACGACGGTATCGACCCCACGGACGAGCTAAAGAAAGAGCTGACCCAGTGGGTGCGTAAAGATATCGGCCCTATTGCCTCGCCGGATGTTATCCAGTGGGCGCCGGGGCTGCCGAAAACGCGTTCAGGTAAAATTATGCGCCGCATTCTGCGCAAAATTGCCGCCAACGAGTGCGATGGTCTGGGCGATACCAGCACGCTGGCAGACCCGTCGGTGGTCGATGACCTGATCGAACATCGTGCCAACCAGTAAGGGAAGCACCCCCATGAATCGTCTTGTGGGGGCTGTTTTCAATGACCAGCGTCACGCCTGGATTTATTGAATCAGGGAAAACTGCGTTAGTCTGTTGCGGTGCCGGCCATGAGCCGGCACCGCTGTTTCTGTTTGAATGACGTTCCAATAACAAATTGTGCATGTGATGCTTGGGCATGATGAAGCCCATGGGGTACCATGCTTCAACCGTATGAGCCTAGCGTCGCGGCGGCAGGCAACCCCGCTGCTCGAGGAACCGGAGGAAAATCCATGGCAGTAGCCCATAAGTTTATCGTCGCTGACGACCATCCGCTGTTTCGCGCAGCGCTTACCCAGGCGTTGCGCCAGTTGGCCCCCCAGGCCGAGATTGTCGAAGCCGACACCATGGAAGCCACCACGGAGGTCGTTAATCGACACCCCGATGCGGATTTAATTCTGCTGGATCTTCATATGCCTGGTGCCCACGGCTTTTCGGGGTTGATTCAGTTGCGCGGGCAGATGCCGGATATTCCGGTAGCCGTCGTGTCCGGCAGCGATGAGCCCTACGTGGTGCGTCGTGCCATCGACTACGGTGCCTCTGGTTTTATTCCTAAGTCATCGTCGCTGCAACTGATCGCGGAAGCGGTCGGCGAGATTCTGCAGGGTGAGGTGTGGTTACCGGAAGCACTAGCCAACGTACTGGAAGAGACCAGTGAAGAGGAGTCGCGCTTTGCTGAGGCGATTGCCTCGCTAACACCCCAGCAGTTTCGCGTGCTGAACATGCTGACCGAAGGCCTGCTGAATAAGCAAATTGCCTACGAGCTGAATGTGTCAGAAGCGACTATTAAAGCCCATGTGACGGCCATTCTGCGCAAGCTGGGCGTGCACTCGCGCACTCAGGCAGTTATTGCCGCACAGAAGCTGGAAGTGGAGCCGCCAAAGGTCGAGTCCTAACGGCTAACGGATAGGCTAGCCGCGCCGCGCTTGGAGCTTTCTAAGCGCGGCGCGGCTGTTTTCGGCCCTGCTTTACGGTTTGGCGCGGCTGGCCTGGAGAGTACGGGTAAGCAGCGCTCGCAGGGCGGCGGGTTTTACGGGCTTTAACAACAGCTGGTAGCCCGCCCGTTTGACCTCTTCTGCCACAACTTCGGTGCGGTCGGCGGTGATGACAATCCCTGGTACCGCACCCGTGAAGCGCTCGCTAAGTGCTTCTAGCGCCATCAGGCCGGTGACCTCGTTATCCAGGTGATAATCTGCCAGGATGGCGTCAGGATCACCGTCCATATTGCGTAGAATCGACTTTGCCCCACCGATGCTGGTGGCGGTAAACACTTCGCAGCCCCAGCCGCTGAGCATCGCAGTCATGCCTTCTAGAATCAGCGTTTCGTTGTCGATACACACAATCCGTGTGCCCGCCAGCTTATTACCGCTACGACGGCCACTGGGCTCCTGATCGGCGACGGTTATTTCTCGGGCCGCAACGATGGGGACGCTGACCGAGAACACAGTGCCAACGCCTTCCCAGGAGCGCACTTTGATAGGGTGGTCGAGCACTCGGCTCATGCGATCAGCGATGGAGAGTCCCAGCCCCAGGCCTTTTTCACTCTCTTTATGACGGGAAACCTGATCGAGGCGTCGGAACTCCTGAAATATCTCCGTCAATTTGGATTCGGGAATCCCTGGCCCGCTGTCCCATACTTCGATCAGCAGTCGCCCTCCTTGGCGGCGGCAGCCAAGCAGCACGCGCCCCTCTTGAGTGTAGCGAATCGCGTTGGAGAGGAAGTTCTGCACGATCCGGCGCAGCATCTGCGGGTCGGAATCCACCCACTGCTGAGTGGGCACAACGTCAAGATCCAAGCCGCGATCATCGGCCATCACCTCAAACTCAGCGCGTAGTGGGCGGAAAATATCGGCCAGGGCAAAGTGGCTGCGCCGAGGTGTCAGCGCCCCTGCATCCAGCTTGGAGATGTCCAGCAGCGTGCCTAGTAGCTCTTCGGCCGCTTGCAGCGAGTTATCGATATGGCCAATGGTGCGCTGGGTGTCGCTGGCGGTGACGTTCTGCATCAGCGCAGAGGTAAACAAGCGCGCGGCATTCAGAGGTTGCAGTAGGTCGTGGCTGGCGGCAGCCAGGAAGCGGGTTTTCGAGGCGTTGGCGTCTTCCGCGAGCTGTTTCGCTTGGCGCAGTGCCTGCTCCGCTTCGGCGCGCACACGGTTCTCCTGGCGCAGAGCGGCGTTGGCCTCCGAGAGTGCTTGGGTACGTTCGCGCACCCGCTCTTCCAGGGTTTCGTTAGTCTCTTTCAGGGCGATTTCCGCTTGGCGACGCTCGGTAATGTCTTGATACAGAGCGAAGAAACCCAAAATCGATTGGCTGTCGCCAAAGTGAGGCGTATAGGTCACCAGCATATAGCGCATGGCGTCGTTGACCCGCATGGAGACTTCAAAACTGACCCGCTCACCGGCCAGGGTGCGCTGTACCCAGGGCACCCGCTCTTCGGCCTGTTTCACCGGCAGCACGTCTTCGTAGCGCCGCCCGATCACCGCGTTGCGGTCGATGCTGAACGCCTGCTCGTAGGCGCGGTTGGTAAACAGGTAGCGGCTCTCTTTATCGAAGTAGGCGATAAGGGCGGGAACGTTATCGGTATAGATGCGGATATTGTTTTCCGAGCGGATCAGCGCCTCTTCGATACGCTTTTGCTGGGTAATATCCTGATAGGTATACACAAAGCCGCCGCCGGGCATCGGGTTGCCCTGTACTTCCAGCACACTGCCGTCCTGACGGTAGCGCACGTAGCGGTGGGGCTGACCATCGCGAATGTTATCCAGCAGTAGCTGCACGTGCTCTTCCGGGTCGCCAGGCCCGTACTCGCCGTTATGGGCGTTATAGCGGAAGATACGATCCATCGGTGCACCGACGCGAATGATGTGGTCGGGGAAGCGGAACAGCTCTAAATAGCGCTGGTTCCACACCACTAGGCGCAGGTTCTGGTCGACCACGCTGATGCCTTGGTTGATGTTTTCGATGGTGGCCTGCAGCAGGGCACGGTTGAACTCCAGTACCTGGGAGGCTTCATCCACGATGGAGATCACATCGGAAATACCAATGCCTCGCCCTTGAAGTGCAGAGTTCACCACGATCCGCGCCGACGATGCCCCCAGGACAGACGCGAGAAACCGCTCGGTAAATTGGATCACGTCGATGGAGGCGCGGGTGCCGTCATCCAGCGGCTTGCCCGCTCTGCGTGCGTAATCATCAAAAGCACGGTCGACTTGGCCCGCGCCTAAGAAGCGCTCACACAGCACTTTCAAATCGCCCACCGTTGTGGCCCCTGTCCAGGGGCGATTAACGGAGGTTTGGCGGGTTTCGACGCTATCCACAAACAGCGACGCCTGAATGCGTTCGACCACCCGCTGGGAGGTAATCTGTGAGACAAAGATATAGCAGAACAGATTGACCCCTAGCGAAAGCATCACGCCATGGGTAAAGGCATCGCCCATGTTCAGGCCAAACAGCGCCGTGGGCGACAGCCAGTTAAGCCCCAGCGGGCCACCAGCAAGCCACGCTTGAGGCAGTACACCAGCGTTAATCATGGCGGGCATGAGCAGGCTGTACGCCCAAATAGCAAAGCCCACGTTCATGCCCACAATGACGCCTAAGCGGTTGCCGCGCTTCCAGTACAGCCCGCCAATCAGCGCCGGAGCAAACTGGGCCGCCGCTGCAAACGAGAGCATGCCGATGGAGGCCAGCGAGGTGAATTCGCCAATCAGCTGATAAAAGCCGTACGCCATCGCTAGCACTGCCACAATGGTGAGGCGGCGAGCGCGCAGCACCAAGCGGCCATAGTCACGGGCTTTGGTGTCAAACCAGCGCAGCCTGAAAAGCGCCGGGATCACTATTTCGTTCGAGATCATGATGGAGACCGCCACCGCCGCCACAATCACCATGCCCGTTGCGGCAGAGAATCCGCCGATAAACGTGAGCAGCGTTAGCCACTGCTGGCCGGAGGCCATGGAAAGGGCGAGCACATAGGTGTCGGGCTCCACACCGCTTTCTGAAAACAGCAGCAGACCAGCGGCGGCCAGGGGGACTACGAAAAAGGCAATCGCCAGCAAGTAAAGCGGAAACAGCCAGCGCGCTTTAGTGGCGTCGTCAGGGTGAATGTTCTCGACCACCGCCACATGAAACTGGCGGGGTAGACACAGGATCGCCAGCATGGCGAGCAGGGTCTGCGCCCAGAAACTCTGGCCAAAATCCTGATTAGCGAGCTGGCGCTGAAGTTCAAGCTGACTCTCTGCGTGCCCCATCAGCTCACCCAGGCCATCGAACATGCCCCAGGTAACAAAAGCGCCGAGCACGACAAAGGCCAGCAGCTTGACCAATGACTCAAACGCGACGGCGTGGATTAAACCTTCATGGTGTTCAGTGGCATCGGTATGCCGCGTGCCGAATAGAATGGCAAAAATGGCCATCACCACTGCCACATAAAAGGCCGTATCGCCAAACAGTGGCGTATGAGTAACATCGGAAGCGTCGGTGAGCACGCTGAACGTGGTGGAGACCGCTTTTAGCTGTAGCGCGATGTAGGGCAGGGTGCCGACAAGGGCGACCAGGCTAGCAAAGGCGGCCAGCGATTGGGTTTTACCGTAACGGGAGGCGATGAAGTCGGCAATGGAGGTGACGTTTTGGTGCTTGGCAACGCGGATCATCTTCGCCAGCACAGGCCAGAAGAGCAAAAACGTCAGAATAGGCCCCACGAAGATGCTGGCAAACGACCAGCCTGCGGTGGCAGCTTGACCCACCGCGCCGTAGAAGGTCCATGACGTGCAGTAGATCGCCAGCGCCAGGCTGTAGATGATGGGGCGGCGGCGGCTGGCGCCATGGGTGCGCGCGCGGCGGTCGCCGTACCAGGCAATGCCGAACAGCACGGCAATATAGAGTAGTGACACCGCGACCAGCAGCCCGCCATGAAACATAGTGTCTCCTCACCAATCGTACTTTTAACTGTACCTTTAAATAGCGCGTACTGAGCAGTACGTCTAAACAGCACGTCTAAACCGACCTTCGCCCAGTAAAGGGCTCCATTCTAGGCGAAGGGGAGGCGCTACGTCTGCCGTTCGTTGGCCAGTTGGCAAACGGTGGTCAGCAGCGGTGAGGTGTCGCGGAGAGTGCGTAGCTCATTGAGATCCGCGCCCCCGGTCTCTGAGTTTAGCGGAATCAGCTCTCGGCTTGAGCAGTTGAGGATGTAGGGCTGCGTGGTGATCAGGTCCGTATGGCGGCGCTCAAACTGGTAAAGAATAAACTCGGCCACTAGATCGCCATCGACGGTTTGGGCACGTACATTCTCGCTATCCACCACACTAAAAGTGGTGGTGATCGGGAAAATAAACGTCCAGGGTCGCCACATGTTGCTGGACGTGTCGCTGGAAATCACTTGGGCCGTTTCCGGCAGCTGCAGTTGCTTATGCTCGAACCAGTCATACTCAAATTGAACCTGATAACCCAGCATGCCCAGCCCACCAAACACCGGCACGATCCATTTGGGTAGCCGCTTACGGCTGATTGTTCGAAGCAATAGGCCGATACCTGCCGCGGCAAGGCCTGCAAACACAGCGGCCACTAAGTGCCAAATCATACTATTTCCTTCTGAAAAGCCATCGGGCTTCCCTAAGGAAGCCCGATGGAAGGTGGTTCCGTTCGCTATTGGCCGACGCGCAATAGGGTGGAACGATTATGACTTAGTGATCAACCGCTGCACCAGCACCTTTCGGATAGCGTACGCTTTCCACCAGGTCCTGAATTTCTTGCGGCGGCGCATCGGTGGCGTTAGAGACAACGAAGGCCACAGCGAAGTTGATCAGCGCGCCTACAGCACCAAACGAGAGCGGTGAAATGCCCAGTATCCAGTTATCCGGCGTATTGGCCAGCATGTTGGTGCCCGGAACAAAGAACCAGCCCAGGTAGGTGAAGATATAGAGCAGGGTGCAGATCAGACCTGCCAGCATACCGGCAACTGCGCCTTTGTTGTTCATGCGCTTAGAGAAGATACCCATCATCAGCGCAGGGAACAGCGAGGCACCGGCAATACCGAAGGCAAGTGCTACCGTTTGAGCGGCAAACCCAGGTGGGTTAAGGCCCAAGTAAGTTGCTAGTAGGATCGCACCGGCCATGGAGATACGTGCTGCCAGCATTTCGCCTTTTTCAGAAATTTTCGGGTTGATCATGGTCTTGATCAAGTCATGACTGATCGCTGACGAGATCGCCAAGAGCAGACCCGCTGCCGTGGAGAGAGCCGCTGCGATACCGCCCGCTGCGATCAAGCCCACTACCCAGCTTGGGAGGTTGGCAATTTCAGGGTTCGCCAATACCAGGATGTCGTTGTTTACTTCTAGCTCGTTACCTTCCCAGCCGCGATCAGAAAAATCAGCCGCATTGTTGTACATCTGGATACGACCATCGTTGTTCAGGTCGGTATGGGTAATCAGGCCAGTCTCTTCCCAGGTGCGGAACCAGTCAGGGCGATCTTCATAGAGGATGGGGTTAAGAGTGGCTTCTTCATAGTTTTCCACCTGCCCAGTCATATCTGGATAGACGGTTGTAGCCAGGTTGAGACGTGCCATTGAGCCAACCGCAGGAGCGGTTAAATACAGCAGTGCGATGAAGACAAGTGCCCAGCCCGCTGACCAACGTGCATCGGCTACTTTCGGTACAGTAAAGAAGCGGATAATAACGTGGGGCAGACCGGCAGTACCGACCATCAGCGATAGAGTGAACAACACCATGTTCAGCTTGTTATCAACGTCTGCGGTGTAGTCTTGGAAACCCAGTGCATTGACCACATCGTCAAGCTTCGTGAGTAACGGAATGCCGGACTCTGTATGTGTGCTGAACATGCCGAACATCGGGATTGGGTTGCCGGTAAGCTGCATGGCGATAAACACCGCCGGGATAGTGTAGGCGATGATCAGTACCACGTACTGAGCAACCTGCGTATACGTGATGCCTTTCATACCGCCGAAAACAGCGTAAAGGAAGACGATAAACGCGGCGATCCAGATACCCCAGGTGTTGCTCACTTCTAGGAAGCGGGAGAACGCAACGCCTGCACCGGTCATCTGGCCGATAACGTAGGTCACCGAGGCTACGATCAAACACACAATCGCCACTAAACGCGCGGTGTTACTGTAGAAGCGGTCGCCGATGAAATCTGGAACGGTGAACTTGCCGAACTTACGCAGGTAAGGGGCAAGTAGCATCGCCAGGATAACGTAGCCCCCGGTCCAGCCCATCAGGAAGGTGGAGTTAGCGTAGCCGCCAGAAGCGAGCAAGCCCGCCATAGAGATAAAGGATGCCGCCGACATCCAGTCGGCCGCTGTGGCCATGCCGTTGGTGATCGGGTGTACGCCGCCACCGGCGACATAGAAGTCTTTGGTGGAGCCCGCTCGCGCCCATATCGCAATCCCGATATAGAGGGCAAACGAGGCGCCAACAAACAGTAAGTTAATTGCAAACTGGCTCATGCTGGCTTACTCCCCCAGGCCGTATTTTTTGTCGAGCGCGTTCATTCTCCAGGCGTAGAAGAAGATCAGCACGATGAAGGTAAGAATGGAGCCTTGCTGAGCAAACCAGAAGCCCAGGTCCGTTCCGCCAACGGGAATGCCCGCGAGTAGCGGACGGAACAGGATGGCACATCCATAGGAGACAAATGCCCAAACCATGAGGCATCCGAAGATTAGCCGGACGTTGGCCTTCCAGTATTCAGCAGCATTGGATTTATCGTCTGCCATTGTGTTGCTCTCCAGTTGTGATTTTTAGGGTTGGAAAGTGAACTCAAGATAGCGTTTGGTTCATCAGGGCGACCCCGCATAGAAAACCGCGCTGGGTGTTGGGCGGTAAGACAGTGTTGCCAGGCACGTCACCTTCTTATTGTTAAGCCGTCTTGTGTCGTTATTGGGTGATCGGCAAGTTATCGTCAGCGGTTTGAAGTGCGTTAGATAGGTGTCGTGCGATTACCCTGTATGACTCGTTGATAATACTGGGCAATAATTGCAAAAAATAAATCCCAGACTTTGGTATCAGGTGCTCTTTGCAAGGCAGTGAAATTGGCTGTTTTGAATATAAAGCATTATTTTTGATGGCCTTTCAGCGCTCTTTAAACGCCGCGTGGCCGGTGATAGGACAATGGTCTATGGCTCGGTTAAAAGTAATGTTTGCTACCTTAATGAGTGATGTTTAATCGTTTTAAGAGAGTTTAAAAAAGACACTACTTTAGTCGCTAAACGAACGTCGTTAAGACGTTAGCGCTATAGCTTAAAGTATAATAAGTGAATGAGTTGAAAAGTAGTCAAACCGTTCGTTTTACTTCCCAACCCCTGCCCTTAAGCGAGGTCGCCCATGGTAGAAATGGATCTCTCCCAGCTACCGTTTACGCTGATGGATGAGGCGGGGCGCGATCATGTTCGTCGCGGGATGGATCTTGCCTACTTTGACCGCGATGAAATTATTCTGGAGATGGGCCAGGCGGGCGAATCCGTTTTCTTGATTCATAAAGGCGAGGTCGCCGAACTTGATCCCACCCTGCCTGCTGCTAGTGCGCGCATTGGCCACTATACCGCAGGCGATTTGTTTGGCGCCATCAGTATCCTCAACGGCAAAAGCCGCTACCGCTTCCAAGCTGAACAAGAGTGCCTGTGCTATGTGATGCCTAAAGCGCTGTTTACTCAACTGTGCCGTCACTATCCACCGTTTGAGCAGTTCTTTAAGCAGTCGCTCTCACACAAAGCGCGCCTGCTCACCGAAAAACGCGCCGAAGGCGGCGTCACTATGGCGGGCTTTATGCTGGCCAAAGTGAATGAGTGTATGCGCGAGCCGCTGCTCATTGATGCCTCAAAGAGTATTCATGACGCTGTTCGACAGCTAAATGACAGTCATGCCGACAGTCTACTGGTCGCTACTGCAGGCGCCCTGGGCATGGTGACCAAAACCGATCTGCTCAATGGGTTGGTATTGGGTAACTGCACCCAGGCAACACCGGTTGAAGCGCTGGCCAACGTCTCCTTGGTCACGGTAGCTCCCGAGCAGTACCTGTTTGAAGCGCTGATTTTAATGACCCGCCATAAAGTGGCGCGGGTGGTGGTAATGGAAGGGGAGAGTGTTAAAGGCGTCGTTGAGCTAATGGACGTGTTGAGCTTCTTCTCTAGCCGTAGCTACGTGGTCAGCCTGCAGGTGGAGCAGGCCAACAGTCTGGAAGCGCTGGCGGCGGCCAGCCAGCGTACGCCGGAATTAGTGAATGCGCTGATGGCGCAGGGCGTAAAGCTGCGTTTTGCCATGGATCTGTTGGCGGCGCTGAACGGGCGCATTATGAGCAAAGCGTGGAGCTTCACAGTGCCTGAGCAGTACCACACCCAAAGCTGCTTAATGGTGATGGGCAGCGAAGGACGCGGCGAGCAGATCCTCAAAACCGATCGTAACTATTCAGGTGGCTGCGGATGGGGTATCGCCAACCAGCTGATTTTTCTGGCATAGTGCACAGCATCATTCGGCACACCTATGCGGTGATATGACCATCAGCGATATCAACGTCGACGAGGCCC